>DASYJQ010000229.1:0-3552 GCA_035996265.1 Saccharimonadales bacterium (SeqCode) | reverse complement strand
CTGGCTGGCGCGTTTGGAGTTGCTTCCGCTGTGCTGGCTGCCGGGGAGGAAGAAGCGTCTTGGCCGATTTGATACAACCCAGCCTGTTGGTCAGGGGCTATAGCCGTCGGTTCGGTTGTGCTTTCTATGGTATCGGCAGGGCGGGATTCTTGCGGTTCACCGGCGTCTGCTTGCTCTGTCTGTTCATCCAGTAAAGGAATATCACCCTCAGCGACGCCCCACTCGGCAAGTAGACCTTCGGCGGCAACCTGCGCTGTTAGTTGGGAAGCGTCAAGAGTCTCTGCGTCACTTCCTACTGGCCCTTCTTCAAAGTAGACGGCGAATACGGGTTTGACGGCGCCCGGTGCCGGACTATCGTCGGTTGCGTAGTTAGGGGCGGCTTCCGGATCGATGTATTTGTTAACTATCTCGTCGAATGGCAGGTCCCGGTCCCCTTGAGCTATAGGGAATATCTCAAACGCCGGCTCGTCATCAGCGGGGGCGTCAGCACTTTCGTTACCGTCAGCTACTGGCGTCGAATCGCCTTTAATGTCGGGGGCGAATAAGTGGTTGAGCGCTTCGCGCTCTGCAGGGTCCTCGTCAACGCTTGTGTATTCATATTCGTTTGCGCCGATAGCTCCAGTGCCGACGCTGTCGACATATTTCCTTAACAAAGCTTCGAATGACATATCCGTGTCTCCTGGATTAATGCGGTGCACCTCATATGCTGACCTGTCGCCGGTATTGCCTCCCGCTTGCGACAGCAGCTCGCTAAGATCTTCGCCAAAATTTTCCGTTTTCTTCGCATCAATAATAATTGTCGGGCTTACTGCTGCCGGTTTATCGCCATCTTTCTCGTATGGCTCGTTCGGCTCGGCTTCATCACTGCCGCCGGGAGGGGTGGGCGGAACGTTACCAGGAGGCACAGTGCCACCCGGGTCTGCGGGCGGAGCCGGCTCGGCGGCTTCTTCGTCTGTTGCGGCCATCTCGACAGTCTCACTCAGGATACTCGCCGGCGCAGTGTCGGCGGTCGGCTCTTCCTGCTCGGCAGAGGGTCCGGTGTCGTCATCCTCGGGCGTGATGTCATACTGCCCGCGATCTATACTAACCTGGGCGTCAAACGCCACTTGCTCTGCGAGGTGGCGTAAATCTGCGTTGTCGATAGTTTCAGTAGTTTCAAAGCCGGGCATAAGACGTGTTATCTCCTAATAGAATTGATTGTATGCGGGCCATTATACATTAAATATGGTATGGCGTGTATTCTCTCATTGGAATCGCTCTTGTGCGGCAGGCGTAAGCGGTATAATGTTAGAGTAATTATTTAAGAAGCATATGCCCGCAATTATTTGTCCGACAGTTACCGCAACAACACCTCACGAGTATCGTGAGCAGATGGAGCGTATCGCGCCATTTGCCGTCCGCGTGCACGTCGATGTGGCTGACGGTATATTTACACCCGTCAAGCTGACGCCGATTGAGCATGTTTGGTGGCCGGGCGGCGTGCAAGCCGACATCCATGTCATGTACAAAGACCCATTCAAGCACGCTAAGGCGCTGCTTAAGCTGAAGCCGCAGCTGATTATTGTCCACGCCGAGGCTGACGGTGATTTTGTAGCCTTTGCCGACCTGGCTCATAGCGAAGGCGTCGCGGTCGGCGTGGCTCTCAAACCGTCGACTCAGGTAGCGGCGATTGCGCCAGCCCTGGATATTATCGATCACGTCCTTATATTTTCTGGCAACCTCGGACATTTTGGCGGCCAGGCCGACACCCATTTGCTGACCAAGGTACTGCGTCTTAAGCGCCTCAAGCCCTCGTTGGAAATCGGTTGGGACGGCGGTATTAACAACCATAACGCCGCGACATTGGCCGCAGGCGGTGTTGATGTGCTCAACACCGGCGGATATATCCATCATGCTGCAGACCCGGCCGAGGCCTACGAAAAGCTTTCCGAACTGGCTGGCAAACAAAACTTCAAGTTGCGCCGTTAACTATATAGCACGGCTCTTGGGTTACGGTGAGCCCTGCCGTGCTATAATCATTAGCAGTATATGAGACAAATATTTTCCCTTGAAGCACTAGAAATGAAAGCGAATGATATCCGTCAGGACATCATTAAAATGCTGGAAGCAGCCGGCAGCGGCCACCCGGGCGGCTCCCTTGGCCAGGCTGACATTTTTACGGCGCTCTACTTTAATGTTATGAACCACGACCCGCAAAACCCTGATTGGGAAGACCGGGATATTTTAATACAGAGCAACGGTCATACCTGCCCGGTACGCTATGCCGCTATGGCCAACGCCGGCTATTTTGACCGCAAAGAACTGTTAACGCTGCGTAAATTCGGGTCGCGTTTACAAGGGCACCCGGAACGGACCAAGCTGCCCGGCTTGGAAAACACCAGCGGTCCTTTAGGCTCCGGCTTGAGCCAGGCGGCCGGTATCGCGCTGGCACTACGCATGAACAAGCAAATGCACCGCTGGGTGTATGTAACCACCGGCGACGGCGAGCTGAACGAAGGCAATTGCTGGGAAGCGATTATGCTGATCGGCAAATACAAGCTCAGTAACCTGATTGCTATCGTCGACCGTAATAATATCCAAATTGACGGCCCGACCGAAGTTGTCATGCCGCTCGAAGATTTACGCGGCAAATGGGAAGCCTTTGGCTGGCACGTGTTAGAAATTGACGGCAACGACGTTGAGGCAGTGATCGACATGTGCAACATGGCTAAAGCTATTGTCGAGAAGCCGGTCGTTATTATTGCCCACACCGTACCGGGCAAAGGCGTCGATTTTATGGAATACGACTTTCATTGGCACGGCGTTGCGCCTAACCGTGAACAAGCCCAAAAGGCACTCAAAGAGATCCACACGCTGGGCGGCAAGATCAAGAGCGAGGCACACGACTAATGGCTGATTTACATCTTATTGACGACATCCGCGACAAAGATATTAAGCAGGAGCCGATCCGGGCCGGTTTTGGCCGCGGCCTGGTAGAAGCCGGCCGCCGCGACGAAAACGTTGTGGGCATTTGCGCCGACCTGACCGATAGCACCAAAATGGGCGACTTCGCCAAGGCATACCCGGACCGTTTTATCGAAGCCGGTATTGCCGAGCAAAACATCGTGACCGTCGGCTCCGGTTTGGCGGCAATGGGCAAGATACCATTTGTCAGTAGTTACGCCGCCTTTAGCCCCGGCCGTAACTGGGAGCAAATCCGCACGACCATTTGTTTGAACGACCGTCCGGTTAAAATTATCGGTTCGCACGCCGGACTGAGTGTTGGCGCCGACGGCGCTACGCACCAGATGCTCGAAGACCTCGCTTTGATGCGCGTTATGCCTAACATGACTGTTTTTGCGCCCGGTGACTCTGTTGAAGCTGAAAAAATAACCCTGGCCATGGCCGCCGACAGCCGCCCCGGCTATATGCGTCTGGCCCGCGAACAAACGCCGATTCTCACTACCGCTCAGACGCCGTTTGAAATTGGTAAGGCCTATGTATACCGCGAAGGCACCGATGTCACCTTGATCGCTACCGGCACCATGACCTACCATGCGTTGGTCGCCGCCG
>DASYJQ010000228.1:0-1502 GCA_035996265.1 Saccharimonadales bacterium (SeqCode) | reverse complement strand
ACAGGAATTGCTTGTTTTGTCGTTAATTCTGTGCCATTGCCACCTAATACGTTACCACCATAATTAAAATCTATACCCGTTGGATCGCCAGTAATTATATGAGTAGGAGTAGGACTTGCGCCCGTTGGGTTCTGTGCCCCTATCTGGTAATTATTTTCTGCTTCCTCAGCCGATAGAACTGGCTCATCAGGTGTTACAAAAACCGTTTTAGGATTATTATCAATGGTTGTGTTTGGAATAAATCCACTTTCTTGCGCTGCTTTTGCTTCTGCTTGACCGGCGTAGCGTGATACATAACACTGCCCGCCTGTTCCAGATTGCGTTGGTTTCAAAGCAGCGCCTACACCCACGCCAGTTCCTGCGCCGGCAGCAATTTCATTACCAAATATGCTATCAAGTAATAGACTTGTGCCAGCTTCGTCAGCGAAAAATTCTGCGAGGATTCCTACTAATAGTAATGGATTTTTACCTGTCGGATCCACGGCATTGACCGGATTCCCGCCCACATATCCGAACAGGTTCACCCCGCCCCTAAGCCCAATAGGATCACCCTGCTTGTAGATGCCCTGCCTGGAGCTATAGGAGCGCATCCAATTCTGGCTGAGGCCGGTCTCAGCGTCAAAGTACTGGCCAGGGAAGCGGAGGTTGTTCGTGGCGGCGCCGGTGAGGGAATACTGCACGCCGAAGGGGTGCTGGACGCGGTCGAAGACAATGGCGCCCGTGGAGCCGGTCATACGCTGCGGCGTGCCCAGATGGTCGGGATGGACGTAGTAGATGGCGCCGGCGCTTTCGATCTGCGCCAGAGGCATATCCCCCAGATAGACATACTCACGGGTGAGCGCTCCCGTCGTGCCGTTGCTCTCGGCGATGAGGTGCCCTTTGAGGTCATACTGGTAGCTGGTGACATTCGTGCCCGCCGTCTTTAACATGCGCTGCCCCATGGCGTTATACTTATAGACCGCCGTCGCGCCCCCGGTCACCGCCTGCTCCATCCGGTTGCGGTTGCCGTAAGTGAAGACCTGCGTCCCGTCCGATGCGGTATCCCCGTTGGCGGTATAGACCATACCCTCCGTGACGGCGCCGCTTACAATGGAAGCCAGCCGGTTGGAGGTTGTGGGGTAGCTGTATGTCCCCGCAATTCCCGCTTCCGTCGCCGTCTTGCGGTTGCCGTCGGCGTCATAGCTGTAGCTGTCCGCGCCGTACTTGCCGCTGGCCGTCAGAAGCCGGTAGTCCTTGTCATAGGTGAACGCCTGGGTGCGCGTGGCGTCGAGGTTGTCTTTGATAGAGGTAACGTCGCTTGCCGCGTCGTAACCCAGGGTGAAGCTCTGTACGCTGCCGCCGGTGGTGATGCCGCTCAGGCGGTAATCCTTATCGTAAGTGAGTGCATGGGCCAGGCCGTTGCCGTAGCTGAAGCCGCCGACCGGCCCGAACGGCTCGTAGGTCACGTTGTTCGCAAGCGTCGTGGCAGTCCCGCCGGAGGAGGGCTTATAGCTTACCGAGGC
>DASYJQ010000227.1:0-11541 GCA_035996265.1 Saccharimonadales bacterium (SeqCode) | reverse complement strand
GAAGGCGGCGCTACTGGCGCTACCGGTGGTGGTAACAGTTACAGCGGCGGTGAAGAAGGCGGCGGCCAGAGCTCCAGCAGCTCCAGCGCCCCCAGCAAACCCGCACCAGCCCCTAAGAAAAAAGATGACGTAGTTGTTGATGACATTGGCGATGAACCAATTAACCTCGACGACATTCCATTTTAATTAACCAAGGATTCATAACTTTATGGCAAAGATTTTTAAGCACAAGACTGACGTCCCGTACTTTGATTACAAAGACGTCAAAACCCTGCAGCGTTTCGTAAATGTCTACGGGCAAATCGAAACCCGCAAAAAGACCGGCCTGACCGAGAGTCAGCAGCGCCGTTTGGCGACCGCTATCAAGCGCGCCCGCCACATTGCCCTGTTGCCGTTTGTTGCCAACAATTAGTAAGCTAGAAGGGTGAAACAAAAGTCACCATTCGAACTTGCTATCGACCTGCAGGGGCAGGTGGGTCGGCTAGTTCGTAGTTACGATATCGACAGCCTGCCGGCAGAAGAGCGTGAAACACTCATGGCTCTCAAGCGGCAGGCGGCAGAAGTCCGTTTGGACATGCGTGACTACGGTCTGGCAGAAACAGCTGCCGCCCAGCAGCGCCTGGCCGCCGAAACGCGGGCGCGTCTGCAAGAACTCGATACCCTGATACTCAAAGCCGGCAGCCTGGACCTTATTGGCGCGGCCGATGTCGCTCAGTTTTCGGCGATAGCCCAACAATTAATGTCAGATTTATAAGGAGGAGTGATGGCGCTCAGCATTACTGATCTCAAAAAAGGTACGATCTTCCAACAGGATGGCGTGCCATATCGTGTAGTTGAATACTCGCAAAAAGTGATGGGCCGCGGCGGCTCTATTGTGAACGTCCGCGTTAAAAGCCTGCTCGACGGCAAGGTGCTCGAAAAGACCTTTAAAGGCAACGAACAGATAGGCAGCGCCGACGTCAGTAACCAGAATGTCCAATACCTGTACAACGACGGCAACACATTCTTTTTTATGAACGGCGATACGTTCGAGCAATTCGAAGTACCTGCCGATCTGGTCGGCGATGGGGCCGGTTACATAAAGGAGGGCGACGTCCTACAGCTGCAGTTTTTTGATAGCCGCCCAATTAATGTCGAGCTTCCCAAGAACGTACCGCTCAAAGTCACGTACGCCGAAAACGTCGTAAAGGGCGACACCGCCAACGCCGTAACCAAAGACGCGACTCTTGAAACAGGTATCAGCATCCGTGTACCGGCTTTCGTTAAGACCGGCGATATTATTTCGGTTGATACAACGACCGGCGCTTATCGCGAGCGTGTAAAGGAATAGTTCCATGCAAAACAAAATCCGGCTCGACCGCGCGCTCGTAGAGCGCCGGCTTGTTATCTCGCGGTCACAGGCCGAGAGCTGGATTAAGCTCGGAAAAGTCTTTGTGAGCGGCCAGAAAATTACTAAGCCGGGTTTTTTAGTGGGCCCCGATGCCGTTGTCGACTTGCAGACTACCGAACAGTACGTTAGCCGGGCAGGGCTTAAGCTGGCTTCCGTCGCCCAGACGCTACACCTCGATTTCGCCAACAAAGTTATGTTGGACGTCGGCAGTTCTACCGGTGGTTTTACCGATTATGCGCTGCAGCATGGCGCCACTAAGGTAATTGCCGTAGAAGTCGGCACCGGCCAGTTGCACCCCACCTTGCACAATAATCCGAAGATTGAGCTGCACGAACAAACTGATATCCGCGATATATACGAATTATCGAGCACCCCGGACATTGTGGTGATCGATGTTTCATTCATATCGCTGCGTGATATTCTGCCGCATATCGCGACGCTCATCACTAAACGTACGATAGTTGCAGCCATGGTTAAGCCGCAATTCGAAGCACAGGTCGCCGGCCTCAAGCACAAAGGCGTGATCAAAAACGACCGTATGCGCCGCGATATTCTTAAAGATTTTGAAAGTTGGGCCCGGCAGTACTTTGTCGTTATCGACAAAGCCGATTCCGAGATTGCCGGCGGCAAAGGCAACCTGGAACGGTTTTACAAATTGCAAAAAGGTTGAGCTTAGTCACCTAACAGTGGTACACTCCACGTATGTACTTCAAAAGCCGCGTCGAGGCCGGCCAAAAACTTGGCGACCTAATCGCTAAAAAATACGAAGGCCAACTATGTGCCGTAGTGGGGCTGAGTGATGGGGGTGTGATGGTTGGCGCACAGATCGCTATGCGGCTGCACAGTGTATTAACACTCTTACAATCCGAAAGCATTATGCTGCCGCGTGAACCTGACGCTATCGCCGGCATTAACCAGGACGGGTCGTTTAGTTACAACAGCGCGTATTCACCAGGCGAACTCGAGGAGCTGGTCGGGGAATACCATAACTTTATCGAACAAGAAAAGATGCAAAAGATGCAGGATTTGCAGCACCTGCGCGGCCATGCCGGCCTGATCCGTAAAAATTTATTGCGCGACCACATTGTTATTCTAGCTTCCGACGGTTTGAATAATGGGTTTTCGCTGGATATTGCCGCCGAGTTCTTAAAGCCGATCCACATGAAGAAATTAGTGGTGGCCACGCCGTTCGCCAGCGTTAAGGCCGTTGACCGCATGCACATCTTGGCCGACGATATTTTTTGTTTGAGCGTTATCGAAGACTATATCAGTACCGATCACTACTACGACGTACAGGATGTTCCGCCGCACGCCAAAGTTATCAAGACTATCGAGCAGATCGTCTCGCACTGGCAGGCCGGCTAGGCCAGATAGCGCTGTAACTTCTCGATGTCTTTCAGGATGATATTGGATTGTTTGCTCGTGAGGAGGCCTTGGCGTTCCAGGGCGGACAGTTCACGGCCAGTGGTCTCACGCGTGGCGCTGATGGAACTGGCGATATCTTGATGGCGTAGTGGGACTTCCAGCAGTAAGCCGTCGGGAGTTTCTTTGCCGAAACGCCGGCCCATGCTCAGCAAGAATGACACCAGGCGTTCACGAACGGTACGGTACTCCAGGTTGATGATACGCTCGGAGTGCATGCGATACATGTCTACCAGCATATCGACGAGGGGCAGGGCTGCCGCCGGATTGGTACGAATAAAATCAGTAAACTGTTCGCGGGTAATTTGCATTAGTTCGGTTTTGGCGAGGGTGGAGTAAATAATGTGACGGTCTTCGCCGGTAACTGCCCACGTCAAACCGACAATTTCACCGGGTTTACGGATAATTAGGAGGTTCTCTTCACCATACTTGGTGATATCGTAGGCTTTTACGAGACCGCTTAGAATATAGTACACACCTTGCGGAGCGCTGCCTGGACGAATTATAAATTCGCCCTTTTCATACACCAGCCTCGTCCCTTGATGGAACAGATTGACGAGTGCCGCGATTTGGCCGTCGTTCGTCAACATACTCCCGCATTATCTCACAGGTGTTAGCAAAGTGCAATATTACCTTAAAATCTACTGGAAAAACGTATGTGACTAAAATCTCATTACGCGTGTGATTAACATTGCCGACGGCAGTGCCCTTGACGGCCTATCATTAAAGTACCAACATCGGTGAGTGTTGGAGAAAAGGGAGGTCGGATGATTACATTAGCAAACGTAGAGGAGCAGCTAAAGAAGGTCGGCTGCAGCTTCCGGTTCTGGGGTCGCCCCGAAATCAGAGAACTCGCAAATATATTAATGCAAGACGAAATTATTGCTGGCTGTGTAAATGGCCGCTATGAAGGTGGATTCGCGGTCCTGTGCGTGACCAACCACCGGTTACTACTGATCGACAAAAAACCAATGTTCCTGACACTTGAAGATATACGGTTCGATATGATTGCCGAGATTGATTACAACGCCCGCTTAATGGACGCAACAGTCCTGATACAAACCCCAAACCGTAAACTGGTGTTCAGCAGCTGGACGCAGCACCGGCTACGGCAGATTCTCAACTACACCCAGCAACGGGTGATGGAAATCCGCCAGCACTACATGATGCAGCAGTTCCAACAGCAGCAACCTAACCCGCAGTACAGCGCGCCAATGGTGGGAGGCTTGGCAGTGCAGGGTGATGGCGCCGCCCAGGCAACGATCCCGATGGCGCCATACCCGAACCCGTACACGAAAGTGCCGCTGCTCATGCGCCGGCGCCGCTACCCTAAGTTTTACTAGCTAAAACTTGCACCTTTATTTAGAAACGTTGAACCTGAACTCAACGATGTCGTCGGGCTGCATGGTATAGGTCTTACCTTCGGTACGAACCTTGCCGGCAGCCTTGGCGGCCTGTTCTGACCCGGTAGCCATCAGGTCCGGGTAACTAACGATCTCAGCCGCAATAAAGCCGCGTTCAAAGTCGCCGTGGATAACCCCGGCGGCTTGTGGCGCGGTAGAGTCCTTTTTGATCGTCCAGGCGCGGACTTCGTCGGCGCCAGCCGTCAGGTAGCTCTGCAGTCCAAGGACGACGTAGGCAGCGTGGATTAACTGAATCAGCCCGGACTCGGTCTGGCCGTAGCTTTCGAGTAGTTCGTTAGCGTCGGCTTCATCCAGTCCGCGCAGTTCGCTTTCCAGTTGGGCGCACACAAACAGGGAGCGGGCGGGAGCAACCAGTGCCGCCAGCCCGGTTTTGCGGGCGTTGTCCTGGAGCGCGGCCTCGTCGAGGTTAAATAGATAAATAACCGGCTTAGCTGTCAGTAAGTGCAAGTCCTGCAGGTGCGATACGTCCAAATCGTCGACACTGGACAGCGGCTTGTCGTCGTTTAACAGGTCATAGGCCCGCTTGAGCGTATCGTATTCCGGCCGCAGCTTGGGGTTGGCGCGTGATTCTTTTTCGAGTTTAGGCAAACGTTTTTCAACCGTTTGTAAGTCGGCCAGGATAAGTTCGGTGTTGATAACTTCAATATCTTTTTTAGGGTCATGGTCTTCGTCGACGTGGATGACATTCGGGTCGGCAAACGCCCGCACCACTTGCACGATGGCGTTACAGGACCGGATGTGGCTCAAAAATTGGTTGCCCAGGCCTTCGCCCTGGCTGGCGCCGGCCACCAGGCCGGCAATATCGACAAACGTGACCGTGGCCGGCACGATCTTTTTGGTCTGATACAGCGCGCCCAGTTTGGCAAGGCGCGGGTCCGGCACCGGCACAATGCCGGTGTTCGGCTCGATAGTGGCGAACGGGTAATTAGCCGCCAAAATGTTGTTATTGGTTAGCGCATTAAACAGCGTTGATTTACCAACGTTCGGCAAGCCGACTATGCCGATACTCAGTGAACTCATGAGTAGCCATTATAACAGAGGCGCGTGTTATTGCAGTACCATATACTTGGGTAGTGGTGCAGTCCGTCGTCAGTCGCTAACAGCGGGTGGTAGTAATAGAACTATGTTACGCTACTATTTGCTCCAAATATGAACGACTTTAATTCAGAAATACGACCGGACGTAAGCAACCTAGGCCAGCCTCGTGAGCTGCCGGTGGCTTATGTTCCTACGGCAGAAATTGTCCCCGAAGATGACCAGCCTGTCGACGGATCAGCAGAGCCAGCAGCGGAGTTCGAGCAATCAGCGGATGTTCCTGAAATCACCGCCACCGAGGAAACAGACGCTGATGACGAGTCGACTGCAGAGGGCAATTCAGAGGTACCCCAATTTCGAGAACTTGGCGCAACAGCTTCGCAAGCGGCCGTAGAAACATCAGAAATTACACCAAGCCCCGCAGACCCCGATGAGTTGCCTGCAGGTGCAGTGGGCACGGTAGAAGGCTATGGTGCAATCGCCTATGAAGAACACCTTGAGTGGCTCGATAAGCGTTTATCGGTGGGAAGGGCGCCTTATCCGTTTAATCGTCGGCTGGAGGGCGAAAACTCTTACGAAGAGATGCTGCCTGCTATTGCTGTCCGCGATGCCGAAGGCACGCCGACCGGTGAGGAGCAGAATTTTGTAGATGTCATCGATGGACTTATTGCTCAAAGAAAGACCGAAGCGGAAGACAATGGTACTGCATACGAGCCGCCTACCGTCATGGATATCGGCCCGGGTAACTTTCAGGCTCTGTTGGACGCCCGAGACAAGTGGGGCGATGACGTTAAGCTGGTAGGTGTTGGGCCGGACGCCTTCCTGGATTTTGATGGTACGTATGGTGAAAGTCATATCGGGCCTACGAGGACTGCAGTTGAGGCGGCTGACATTACAATAATTAACGACAGTGTAACGAGCTTCACGCGAATACTACCCGAGGACAGCAAACCAGACGTTGTGTTGTCCTCCCACGCGCTGCAGTATACCCATACACCTTTGTGGGAAACTTTTGCAAGCCAAGTATATGAGAATTTAAATCCGGGTGGCTATGCGTTTATAGCAGCTGCGCCGCCCTCTATATCGACGGGTATGTCAGCTTTTGCTGATACCGAGGACACGCAAGCCGGTTCATATGTAATGAATGCCATGAACCGGAGATACCAACAAAACCTAGGCGAATTGGATACGTATCTACAGGCACAAGGCTATAGCTTTACTGTCACTACCAGGGGTCAACTAGCGTGTCAAAAGGTAGCGGTTAACGGTAGTTTTGGACTTCCGCCGGAGATACGCACCATACTTAAGCCGACAGTTGCAGAATTGAGCTTGGAACAAACAGCGGCATTGAACAATCGTGTGCAGTATTGGTGCGACAACATGACTCAACGGATGCCTCGCAGCCTTTCGGCATACCCAGTCATGCACATACCGTCCTAGGCAATAGGATACGGCATGAACTACTGTCTGCTAGTCCAGCGAGGGTCGCTCTGTTCCAAGAGTGACAGCAGGGCGGCGCGTTCACGCCCGCGCCAGCTTTGTGCAATACCGGTATCGGCGCCGTTAGATTTGCGTTCTTCGTGGATCGCCGCCATGGACTCTGCTTGTTGCGCTTTACGATCGACTACTTCGTCTGCTGATGTTTCGACGTAGCGTTCAAAGTCGAGGCCAATGATCTCTAACTCGGCTTTGCCGGGCTGTACCCGGTACAGCGTACCGTCATTATCTGCGTCATGCAGGTTACGTTCAATTTGGACGTCGGCCTGATCGTATGCCGACGATATCATCATCTGGCGTGCTTTTACCGCCGCAAAGTCGCGGAAATCCAGGGGTTGCCGCAGTGCTTTTGGCGTTCTGTTTGCCCTGCCGAATATTGCCGCTCCAAACCGTGGCCCGCGCACATCATACGCTTCGCGGACGAACGGAGTGTCAAAAAAGCGCTGCATGTCGGCGCTGCAGGCCTCAAATTCATCTTTAAACGCCTCGGGTTGGTCAAAAATATTGTTGAATAGTGCGGATTCTGCCTCGACCTCAGCAACCAGCCCTTCTTCGAATTCATACATGCCAAATGCAAATCCGTCCGGATACTCTACGTAACCCAGCGGGCGCTCCCATTTTACCTGTATGCCGCCTTTCGGAGGAGCCTCTGGCGTGTTGAGCTTTTGGCCGATCTCAAATTCACGCGCTGGGGGGATGCGATGCGATTCTTGGTGACCGCCTTCGGTCGTGTCGGTATGCCGCTCGGTTTTTTGTTCTTTCATTATGTACTTTTGACCATCAACAGTAACGATGTGCACGCGATCTTTTAGCTGCTCGCGGCCTTGCCATTTGTTCGGGTCAAATAGGTTAGGGCTGTTTTCGGCCGCACTTACCCCATGGAGCTCAATACCGCTGGGCAAGTGAATGGTGTCTGTTTCGTCGGGCTGCAGTTGTTCACCGGTCGTAGCGACTTGTTGTAGCTCGGCGCCGAGGGCTAGCAGCTTAATATCGCGCGCCATAATGTAACGCTGCTCGATCATTGAGAACTCGTCTTCAGTAATGGTTCCCGCTTTTTTCCAAGCGTATTGTATGTCACGCGGGATGCGGCTTTCGTCAACAGGAGGGATGTTAGTATAGGCGTCCAGCGCCGTGCTGCTTTCATGCAGGCGTCGTAAGAGCGGTGTCTCCGGCAGGTGTGCCAGCGCATCACGCGGCAGGTCTTCGCTGATAGGTGTTGTGCAATACGGCGTAAGCGCGGCCTGCACATCGGGATTGTCCATCTCACGCAATAAACCGCCGGTTATGCGCTGCCATTCTTCAACGGCTGCTGGTTGTAGCGCGACGGGGTCGAGAAGTGCTTCTGGCGGGGCAGGTAGCAGTGCGGTTTCGGACATCGGTATTTCCTTTTATTTTGTAGAGAACTTATATAAACATTAGCATAATTATGCTTTCGAGTCAACATTATGCTAATGATTGTAGGTGCTCGTCCAGACATAATAAGGACGGCTTAGTAATATTGACTTTTTATGATTATTATGGTAGAATTAGTCATTATTTTATAGTGTGGGCTTGCGATGACTCATGTGACTCCATCTGAAATATCTACACCGGTTTACTCAGCCGAAGTGTACGCTGCCGCACTCGCCGAAGACGAAGTCTGGAGCGCGGCGCAGCGGTTGGCGGAAGCTGGCGCCGTGGATCCTGAATTTTTACGCACTGATCGTCTGCGCACAGCGGCCAACGCCGCATCTTCAGCAGTCCTGCACGACCTTGCTCCTGAAATACCCAAGGTAGTGGCTGTAGCCGCAGACGTACCCCAGCAGCACGTAGCTGTTGAAGCCGAGCGATCCGATGACGGGTGCCCCACCCTTGCCGCAGCAATTGAGGCGCTCTTAGATAGTTTTCAGCCCGAAGAGATGACGTTTAGCGCCGACGAGGTAGCTAGCTTTGAGGCTGAGGCTGCCTACGCTGCCATGGAAGTGCGGGTCGGACTGTCGCACTCGTTCCTCGTTAGGGAGGCAGTAAGCCAGGAACTTCACATAAGTACGATAACCGTTGAAGGTTCAAACCGTTATCGGGTGGAATACACCATAGGCGAGCAATCAACCTACCGCAAGGTGCCCCTCATCTCCCTCGATGGCATGACGTATACCGAAAAATCCGGCGGGTACGTACGAGCTGGCAGGTTGAGTGACGAACAAGTTGAAGACATTGGCTTACAACTAGCCAGCGGTCATATCAGCAATGGCCGTTTATGGGGTACTTGGAAAGCCCAAGCTGACCACGAAAAGCTTAAACGTGCAGGCAGTGGCGAGAGTGTCGATGCTTTCACTAATTTGTCGTATGCCGGATTAGATATTGTCGGTAGGCTGGCTGGTTCCCCGGGGCATAACTACACACCCAAACAGGCCGCTGAACTTCAGAAGTCCGGCGTAGAGTGGGCCATAGACGCGCCGAGCGGACGTTCGCAGGTTAGCGTTAGGGTGCGGGATGGCCGGGTGTATGTCATTAAAGAGGCGGTCATGACTGACCAGCGGGATGGTAAGGAAACCAGCGCCAGCAGACAGACGTATACTATAGGTGCTGCCGGGGCGACGCTTGATACTGATTTTTCTGTCGGCAAAAAACGGCAGTATAAGCCTGACCGGCCGCAGCAGCTGCTGGACGCGGCAGATGTCCAAGCCTTGGTAGATGAAGTTGCCGGCCTTGATAAAACATCGGCCAGGGTCTGGCAGCGCAACGGCACTGGCCGTTAGGTCCAATAGGCAGTGACAAGTCTCGTCTCTCCGTGGGGTAACGGCGCACTACCGCCTCCACGGGGGTGAACAACTGGCTGGGCATTGTTGGCTTTTTGGCTGATTTTCGCCTATAGTGATTGGGTAAGCATAAGTAATTATGGGTGAGCAATTCAAACCCCACACTAGTACCAAAAAATGGTTCGCCGGCATCGGTATAGCCATTGTCCTTGCCGGCATCGGTCTTGCCGTCTACTTGGTGTTCTTCCATAAGCCAGTCAAGCCGGTCGCCGGGCCATATAACGTAGACCGGGAGCGGACGCAAGCTCTCGAAGAGCAAGGGGTGCCGGTAGAACCGGCCGCAAAAGTTTCGTACTACAGCCAGTTGGCGCAACATTATGAGGCACTAAACGATAAAGACAAAGCCCTTACTAATTACCTGAAGGCCCAGGCTGCCGTCGACGCCAGTAAAGAAGTCGGCCAACTGGTATTCTATATGCCCATAGCCGGCCTCTATAAAGATAAGGGCGACAAGACTAAGGCCAAGGTTTATTTTGAAAAAGAAATAACATACTTGCAGCAGTTTGTGCACGACCATCCCGAACAGGCCGCCGGGGTACAGACCGCGGTAACTGCGGTTGAAGGTGAAATAAAGGCGCTATGACGATATCCCGCCGGACGCGCGTAGCGGTCTTAGCAATTTCTTTTGTAGTTAGTGCCTTGTGCGCCGTCCATGGTACGGCTTTTGCCGCAACGAGCGACGGCCCTGACCAGAATGATTTTTGGGAGAGCACCACTTACGGCAGTTCATACCCTGGTGTCGACCGCACTGTCGATTATACGGTGGCCACCAGTGTGTACAACACGATCCTTACCAACACGTTGATTATTTATATGCCGACCGCGGCCGGCACGATTGTCGTGCATGACCCGAACATCTGTTACGGTACGTTTAGGAACGGCGGGCGCAACTACGACCAGATTGACGACGGTACCGGCGCCAACTGGGGTAATGCCGTCAGCTTTACTATTAACGGCGTGACCGGTTGGGGGTATTTTGACAATGCTGGCACCTGCGATAACCCTGTATTGACCTATAACGTCAGCGGCGCCGCGCTTGATATCAACACGGGTATGTATAAGTACACCTTGAATGTTGTCGCCAATGCAGCGGGTGATAAATATATGGATACCTATTGGCTTACAGCGCCCGCCGGTTCTTACGTTTCGCAGGACAGTTCGCAGCCAACTTCGGCCTTCGGTATCAACCAAACGTCGCCGATCCCCGCCGGCTCTAACCCGAATACACAGACTCCGCCGAACCCCTATGTAGACTATTCGAACGGCATTATTCGGTTCGCGCCGGACTGCTCGGTTACGACGCCGACGGTTAACCGGCGTATTGAAATCTACGACGACGACAACCACAACAACTGGGACGTGCAGCCGAAACCGTTTTTGTTCCGATTAATGGAATATGATCGGGCGACCGGAGCATACCAATCGGACGTGACGCCTACGATTACCCTGCCGGACGGCGGCGGGACATGGACGACTATTTGGGGTCCGTGGTATGACGTGTACGGCGGCGGTGACGGCCATCGGATTTGGCTCGACTATACACTCAAAAAAGACAGTATTTATGTATGGCAGTATGATAGCCTGTACTACGACAACACGCTGCAGTTTAAAGTTCCTTTCGATAGCATCTACTATTACCGGCAATGCCAGACCGGCGCCTTTAATTTGGCGCCCAATATTAACGCAACGGTTAACGGCGGCGCGGTAGCTGGGAATGTGGCGGAGGTGGGGGATTCGGTTACCTTTACGTATGCCGTGAATAATACCGGCGCTACCGGAAGCGTGAATACTGTTACATGCAATATCTACGGCAAAGTATATACCGGGTACACGGTAATACCGAGTCCGAACGATTCCAGCTCAGACGTGGGGTACGTACCGCCGGGCACGGGCTGCCCGCGGGCCTTCCCGACGGGCAATACCACGCTTACTAGTGAGACGATTACCGCATCGACGGGTAATCGGAGTATATGCC
>DASYJQ010000226.1:0-6203 GCA_035996265.1 Saccharimonadales bacterium (SeqCode) | reverse complement strand
AGGCCAATTCGCCGTCCAGGCTGTAATGCAGGCTTAGCGTTTTGGCGTCCCGATCGAAGCCGTACGATTCAAAAATAAATTGTTTGTAACGGGTTGGGGGAGTGTTCATAGAGCGTGGACCGACTCCTTAAAAGCGTTGCCGCGTACCTCAAAGTTAGTAAACATATCAAAACTGGCGAAGCCTGGCGAAAGCACAACGGCATCGCCGGATTTGGCCAGGCCGCGGGCGGCCGACACAATTTCGGGCATTGTTTTGGCGGAAGTAATGCGGAAATTTTTAAAGCCGGCCTTTTTAAAGGCTTCGGCGACGCGCAAGGCGCTGGCGCCGATCAGCAACACCTGCCGGATATTTTTGCTATAGTTGTTTACTGTTTTGGCGAATTGCTCCAGCGGTAACATACGTTCGTAACCGCCGACAATCAGGACTTTATGGCCGGGGATAGCCTCGATGGCCGCCTCGGTGGCGTAGGGATCGCTGCCGAACGAATCGTTGTAGTACTTTACGCCGTCCAGTTCGCGGACTAACTCCAGGCGGTTCGGCAAGCCGGTAAAGGTCGTTAGCACTTTGCGGATAGCGTCCGGCGCTTGCGTAACTTGCCAGACGGCGGTCACGGCGGCGCAGACGTTCTGCCAGTTGTGCTTGCCGAGCAGTTTGAGCTCGC
This sequence comes from Saccharimonadales bacterium (SeqCode), assembly GCA_035996265.1. Classification (GTDB taxonomy): domain Bacteria; phylum Patescibacteriota; class Saccharimonadia; order Saccharimonadales; family UBA4665; genus PMNU01. The sequence goes on along the minus strand of DASYJQ010000226.1, from coordinate 5,541 downwards.
TAGTCTTACAGAGCACCGTTTGGTCGATCATGATTTTGTCGTCGTGGATGTAAGCGCCCGGTTCGTCGTAATAGGCGATCTTATCGCCCGGGCTGGTACTGGCAATCTTGTGCGACAACACGCTTTCGGCGTAGTAAATAGCCACGTCGTCGGATTTTTGGTTTTTGAACAGGTTGGCTTTGGCGGCGAAATATTCGTCCTTATTGCCATGCCAATCGAGGTGTTCGGGCTGCACCATCAGGCAGACCCCAATGTGCGGGCTGTGTGTCAGGTCGTGCAGCATAAAGCTGGATAGCTCCAGCACCGTCCAGGTGTCTTCGTGGACTTTGGGCAAGAAATCAAAGGGTGAAATGCCAAAGTTGCCGCCCAGGAAGGCCTCCTTGCCAGCGGCTTCGAGCATTTTGACGATAAGCGTACAGGTCGTACCCTTGCCTTTCGTACCGGTCACCCCGATGATATTGCGGGAAGGGTAGACGCGCAAAAACTCATTAACAGTAGTGGTAATTTTAGAGGCAATGCCCGGATTGGCTTCCAGAATTGGCGCCGGGTTCATGCCGGCAGTGCGCATCACCACGTCAAACTCGTTCAGACCCTGCAGGTAATCCGGGCCGAGGCGTTTGGCGACCCCGGCCGGCACGTCTTTGTTTTCATCCCTGTCGCAGACTGTAATGTCTGCGCCCTGGTCTTGGAAATAACGGAGCGCCGAGCGCCCCTCCAGGCCGTAACCGACGATTGCTACCTTCTTCATGCCCTTTATTGTACCTGCTGCAGGCACTTTTTTTAAAACGAGAGCCAGTAAGTCTAGAAATAAGGCAATAATCTAATTTATTGCAGAAAGGCCGAGACAGACATTGACTATAGGCGTAAAATTCAACAATGCACCACGACCAAGGGCAGAAACTATCTGCCCGCACGCACCAAGTTTCCATCCCGGATAAGCATTTCTCCGACTATGTTTTACAAGACCTGATTGCCGATAGCAGTTACGATTTAATGGCGCAATATCCCAGTATCGCCGAGGTGATCGATTCTTTGCAGTTGATCACGCCGCGCCCGGACGAAGTGCTGATTATCGGTATAAATGGCCCAACCTGCGCCGGAAAAACTACCTTTACCGAAGCGTTAGTGCGCTGGCTCGTAACCCGGAATATACCGGTAACCCAGCTTGGTTTCGATTGGTTTTTGTATGACCGCCCGATTCGCAACCAGTTGGTGCAGGATATCAGCCTCGGCGCCAAGACAATTGCGCAGGTTACCCAGACGGCATGGGATGTCCAACGTTACGGCAATCTGCTGCGTACTCTCAAGACAATCAAACGGGGCGATATGGACGGTGTCATACAATTGACGGGCTTGTATGACCGGGCGCTCGGAACGCAGACTGCCGATGTAGCGTTTACTATCCCTTTTGGCGGTTACGTCGTCGTGGAGGGTGTGGCCATACTTGACACCACCAATGCCGATCTGATAGATTCCCATATTCGGCTCGATGTCGATGATGATGAAATTCTTATTAAACGGGCGATAGCCCGGGAAGGCGTCAAGCCGCCCGGCAAGCGGCTATCGGAGGAGTATCTGCGCCACAGATTCGAAGTTATGGATTTACATCACATGCGATATCTGCGAAAACTCAGTTATGCCCACAATCAACACGTCGTGGATGTCAGTAATTTCAGCAACATAAAGGTATTTTCGAGAACCCATGCATAATTTCCTTAAAGAAAAAAAGAAGATAGTAAAGACGATCACCAAATTCGGCACAAAGGAGGTCGTCGCTCCTGAAGTGCATTTTTATTTGCGTGCCAGCGATAAATTTCGGACGCCAGAGTTGCACTCTCATGCCGACGACCATCTGACGATTGAATATATTGACGGCATTTCGTGCTTTAACTACCTCAAATATTTGGATGACCCCAAGCAAAAGGAGCAGTATCTGCACTTTTTAGTGGGTGAAGTTCTCAAATTCCAGGAAGAAGCAAAAAATCTGGAGCTGGCATTTGCACCGTACGCTGTGGAAGAAAAACTGGATGAGACAATCCAAATCATGAAACAAGTACAGCATCCGATGCTGGACGCCGCCGAACAGACCCGCGAAGCGGTTCTTACGCATTTCCATGAATATGCGACCGTGCCGTTCCGTGATGCTACGCCCAAAAATAGCATTATCAAGCTGGACGGCGGCGATATCAATCAATTGACGCTCGATGAGATAAAAAACAGGACCTACCATTATGATTTCAGTACCGTCGGTGAACTCACGTCCAAGTATGACGACATCATCAGTACGTTGTATCATCATTTTGTCGATGACGCCGTACGCGACGCACTACTCAAACAATATGGCGTTGACAAGAGCAGCCTGGATTTTGCGGTAGTCGCCTACTTGCGGATTGGCCGTTTCTGGAGCCGCCGCTATTACTACAAGCTATACCAGCCAGAATTATTTACCATGCGTTATACCGGCGAAGATATCGGTTATTACGACCGTATTTACGCCGAATCACTGGCGAACGTAGTAAGGGCGCTCGGCACGCCACCGGTCGCCGCCGACCTGGAAACAGCGATCCATAAGTTCAAGCATCAAGAGCATATAGCCCAAAGGGAAGCGTTCTATGAAGAAGCCCGGCATGCCCATCGAAACTGATCTTGACCGTTTTGCCGCGGATTGTTTGCCGGAGTTCGCCGATGCCATACGGCGCGGCAGCCTCAGTTTTTTATCGGTCGCTAACGGTAGTTTACTAGCCGCAATTGCCGCCCAGCCTGGCCAGGTGTTCGCCGGGTTTGGAACTGCGGCCGCAGACTACTACAAAAAGTATCCGGAGTTGCGGGATATTAAAAACGCTTTCTTTGAATATACGCTGCACCGGGTCGTGAATGGTGAAACAGTTCTGCTGCCCCACCTGGCAAAAGGCATCACTAGCCGCAAACAAGTAGACCGGTATTTGCAGTTACTGGACGGCGCGAGCGATACGCTGCGCCAGGCACCCCCTGCAATAACCAAGCTGCTCGTGTACCCCGGAACCTTCGATCCGATGCATTACGGCCACCGCCTGATGATCGCCAGCTTGCTCGATAAAGTGGGGGCCGGCGCCAGTCTGGCGATAAACGTCAATAGCTACCAGGCCAGGAAGAATAATCTTGCAGAAACCTATGAACGCCGCCTGGCCGACATGGAATACAAGCTGCTTAAAAGCGATATTCTCGACCCGTACCGGGTATGCGTTATGGATTTTCGATTCGGTGCACAGGAAGGCGAGGACCATTTGCGTCAAACGCGTATGCAAGCTTTTATGGCCCGAGACCGGCGTTTACACTGGGTAATCGGCGGCGATAAGTTTCTTTCGGAAGTTGAGCGCGGCCAGGCGGAAGAAGCCGCCGGTACAACCGGCCGCACGCTTAGCCGCTTTAATCTTGATACTATGTCGATATACGTCGTGCCGCGTAAGGGCCAGGATATGGCGCTGTTCAGGCAACAGGTCGCCCAACACAACGCCCGCTACGCCGCCGAATTTGTCTTGGCTGAAGAGAAGGCATATGACGGTGCGCCAATATCCGCTACCCTGATTAGAACCTACCGCGACCACTCCGACGCCGAACTAAGGCGCGAGGCAGAACGAATGGAGAAAGTTGACTTGAAGCGGAACTACCACCATGCGTGAGACGCAGCCGCACCGGCTGGCTGCCTTTGATTACGACGGTACCATTACGCAGCCGCACGGAGCAAGCGTGTCAGGCACTGTAAAGCGGGGTATTGCAGCTTTGTGGCATTCGGGCATCATGACAACGGTTTTGACTGCCCGCCCATACCAGCGGCTTGTAGGCGTCTCTGGGGGTATCGATACCGTGGTCTCACCGCAGGTGCCGCTGGCCACCGAGCGCGGCGCAAGAATTGTGGACGCCGCCAAGCAATCCAATTATAAATATTACCCGCTTAGCGCCTATGTGCTGGGTGTTGTTGCAGCCATGCCCAAGCAAACTGTCGATTTTGTCGGTTTCTACCCCGAAGAGCTGCACGGCATGTCGTTTATTTGGACGCCTGACCCTGGTAGGAATGATGCCATGACCGCTCAATTCGGGCATGACGCCCACATTCTGCCTAACGATCTGACTGCCCTGCAGACGGCGTTACAGCAAGCCAACCCCTGTCTGGTTACAGTCCGTTTTACCGATGAAACACCCGGCAATAAGGCGCTCTTGCCCCAAGATTTAAATACAGCCTGGAGCCACAAAACGGTCTCGATAGTCATGGCAGGCGTCGACAAACTGTCCGCGCTGGAAGCTCTGAATCAAGCGACCGGCAGCCAGTTCCGTACCACTATCTACGCCGGGAACGACACTAACGACTTACCGGTGCTGAGTCACCCAGAGTTGCATGAGCGGATTTTTGTCGGCGAACAACCCATTGCCGGCATTGCCGAGCCGTTTACCACCGTCCTCACACCGGACGCACTCGGCGAGTATCTGGTGCAATTAGCAAAGGACAGGCATGATTTTTGAACCTGCCCTCGCAGAGCATCTTAAAAAAGCTATCCCTGCCGGCCAGGATTCGGCCTTCTTGCGGCCGGTATTGGCTGCGCTAGCCGAATCCACTGTGGAAATATGGGAGCGGCTAAGCGCATTTACGGCTATACCGGCCGCCGAGACCGGCCGCAATAATTTTGGCGAAATGACCAAGGGCGTTGATGTATTTGCGAGGGATTCACTCGCCAGCCACTTGCAGCCCTTTGCCATACAAGTCGCCCTGGCCACCGAAGAAGATGTCAATACGTCGTACCCGGCCAGTGCCAGCCACGTCGTATTTGCCGACCCGATCGACGGCTCTAACCACGTCAGCTACCAAAGCTCCTGTGGTACGTTTTTATCTGTCGTGCCTTTGGCTGGTCCGCTTGCGCGCCAGCCAGCCGTCAGCGGTTATGCCTTGTATGGCTACCAGTTAGTTTTAGTGCTCGCTGTTGGCGACGAGCTGGTAGTTACTGTTTACGACCGCAGTATGCAGGCATTTCGTATCACGCATCAAAACTACCAGATTCCGCCCCAGGGCAAGATATATTCCCTGAACGATGCAGATAACAACGGCTTTCCCGAATCCGTCCGCGCCCATGTAGAAGATGTAAAGGCCAAGGGCTACAAGGCGAGATATAACGGCGTGTTAGTAGCCGACCTGCACCGCATTGTTATGGAGGGCGGGATATTTGTGAGCCCTCGTTTGCAGTCAGGGAAGGTAAAAACCAAGAAGTATTTCGAAGCAGTTGCTGCCGCCCACATCTTTAGCGCCGGCGGCGGACGCTCCGTGTACAACTATGAAATCTCAGACGGGACTCTGACATCGGGCCAGTCTGCAGAGCTGTTCAGCGCCGTACCGCTGGTGTGCGGCAGCAAGGGGGACGTGACTAGCTACATTGCAGCAACCGGCGGCACGCAATCCTGACAGGGACTCAACCAGGCACGAGGCAAGTATTTTTGATTCATTTGACATAAGGTTGTATAATATATTTATGACTACAAACGAATCAGTAACTACCACACGCAATGAAAAACGGC
>DASYJQ010000225.1:0-1669 GCA_035996265.1 Saccharimonadales bacterium (SeqCode) | reverse complement strand
GGATAATGTGACGTTCAACTGCCCGAGCGGTTCTTTTTCGTGCTATTACTATGAGTCCATCAACGGATCAAATACCCAAGCATTTGAGGTAAACGGACATTTCGAGGGCGGTCCCACCACCGATCCATATTCAGAAGACGTCGCTTTAGCTCTGGCACGCATGATTATGTTGCTCGGAAATACGGCTGTGGCGTCCAAGCAATACAATTACAACCTGCCGCCATCCTGCCCGAACGGTGCCACGACCGCGTGTACCTATACTTTTGACGGCAATTCGAATGGGCAAGCGGTATTTGTCCAAACAACCGGTCAACCAATGTATCAGGGTGGCGCGATACTTGACGCCATCGTCGCCAGCGGAACACCGGCCGCAGTCACTCATACTGGCGTAGCTGCCGGTGGAGGACTGCCTGGGATCAATGGGATAACCTATAAGGACGTAGTCCAAGATATGTCTGACGGTTACAACTACTGCCAAAACACCTATAACACTGGCGGGGCGTGGGGATATAACTGTCTGAACGCAAACTACAATGACAATTCCGTCTCCCAGTGGGCAGCGATCGGCAACATCGGAGCCAGCCGCGGGTTTGGCATTCCTACTCCAGCGGTAATCACGGACGCAAACGCCGTGTGGGACACCAACGACCAATGTACGACTGCTCCAAACGTGGGAGCGTTCGGTTATAACGGTGCTTGCGCCGAGGTCTGGGGTCCATGGGCCGTAACCCCGTCTCGCATGGTCCAGTTATCCATGGATAAGATAGGGCGCGGCGACAGCAGGTGGGACATGGCCGAGACGCTCTACCATGATAATTTCTGCAATGCCACTTCGGGCGGCGCAGGGGCTGCTCCCCGGCAATATACTTACGGAATGTTTTCGTTTACCAAGTCCATGCTATTGCATGATCCAGCAGGCGTTCTAACACCAATTAGCCTGCTTGAAGACCGGCCCGCAGGTACTAATCCAATCGATTGGTACAACTTTATAGGACCGGAGAGCGGCGGAGCGAATGCCTGCGATGGTGTCGCCCAAACCCTGGTGAAACGCCAAGGCGTTACCGGCGGAGATGGCGGTTCTGTTGGCTCGCCGAACCCGACGAGTCCGGAAAATGGCTACTGGGAAGGTCACTACTTCAATGGCGGACAGGATCCGTTTGAGACTGGCTGGTCCATCATCATGCTGCGCAAGACCGTGTTCGTGGCCTGCGTCAATAACCTGGTTGGCAAGGGCACGCCGTCTGGGCTTGCCGCGGCCAGAATCGACCTGGCGTGGACGGGAATCTCAGGGGCGGCGTCCTACGACGTATTACGAGGAACTGCCGATGGCGGGCCGTACACGAAAATAGGAAGCAGCACAGTGCCGGGCTACTCAGACAGAGTAGGGTTGCTCAACGGGCATACCTACTTCTACGTGCTGCAGCCGCTGAATAACAACGGCGGGGCGGTTTGCCAGTCCAACCAAGCGAGAATCACGATTCCAGCGGCTCGTTAGTCCGAGCCGACCGGTCGTCACATTGGTGTTCGTTACCTGCTGCCCTCCAGAAGCTGCCAGCGCGGAGCCCTCGGGAGGGCAGCAATTTTTTTGGACGTGCGAATTTGTTTGTGGTTTTTTTTCGCAACGCAAAACGCTAGAATCACAAAACTAAATTGAACTAATGTTTCAGGA
>DASYJQ010000224.1:0-1908 GCA_035996265.1 Saccharimonadales bacterium (SeqCode) | reverse complement strand
CATTGAAAAACTAGAAGAGAACAGTTAATGGCCAGGCACGCCGCAGCGCAAAAACATCTGCATAAGAAAAAACCGCGCGGCGCTTTTGATTACCTGTTGTATTTCTTTATGGTTGCCACGCCGCTCTTTGAACTGCCACAGGCGCTGACCATTTATCGCAGCGGCAGTGCCAAAAACGTATCAATATACACCTGGTCGTTCTTTGTTATGAGCAGCATCGTATGGGCGGTGTATTCGTTGCGTAACAAACTCTACCCCTTTGTCGTTACCTACACCATGTATGCCTTTATTGAGGGCATCATCGTCATAGGTATTGTTATTCATAGTTAACGGCAACATGAGCACGGCGGCTAGCCGGATCTAGATGAGGCTAATACTCGGCATGACGTAGGGCATGCGTATCGCGTCGGCCATGTTTTTTACCGCACGGCGGTTAGTAAGTTCGCGGCGGAATTTACCGGCGTTTTCTTTCTTACTAAATGCGGCCGACGTCAGCAGGGCTATCTCCGACAGGGCAAAAAATGTAAACAAGTCCCTGCTTAGCTGTTGCTGGCGGATGGCTTCCGGATCGGTTGCCGGATTTTGACGGGCGCGATCTTCCCATAATTCAGGCGTCGGTTCACGCGTCGCGATGGGGAAGTAGTTACGAGTTAAATGAGGTACTTTTACCTGGCGGTATCCGGGGGCAAATTCGATCATATTTTCCTCCTTATTGCATCGGGTAAAAGCGGCGCTTATTTCTTGGACGGCACCTTTGCGCCAGCTTTGCGCGCTTCGCTGAGGCCAATGGCCACGGCTTGCTTGCGGCTGGTTACTTTTTTATCCGATTGGCCGCTCTTAAGCTTACCTTCTTTGTATTCGTCCATTACTTTCTCAACTTTTTGCTGAGCCTTAGGGCTGTACTTGTTCACGGCTATTCCTCCTCATCGTCCTCTTTTTCGCCGACCGATGCGCCTTCTACATCGGACATATCAGTGTTGGGTGAGCCACCGGCGTCGCTCGACGAATTACCGGCAACCGGGGTCATAGCGGGATCTTGGGTAGTATTATCATGAGTATCAGTGGGGGCGGTCTGGTTAACATCTTGCATTTTGTATCTCCGTTTAGGTAGTACTTGTATCTTATGCTGATAAGTTTCTAATAGCAGTAAGGTATTTCACTTAAAGCGCGCTATACTGATGGCATGGAAAGCCCAGAGACATTGTTGATCCTGGACTACGGCTCGCAGTATACGCAGCTGATTGCGCGCCGTGTACGCGAGTTAGGGGTGCACAGCATCATCCTGCCTTACAACACACCCTTTGCTGAATTGTCAGCTTTGCAGCCGCAGGGGATTATCTTATCCGGCGGGCCGGCATCAGTATATGACGATGACGCACCGGCGCTTGACCCGGGCATTCTGGAACTTAATGTGCCGGTACTCGGCGTGTGCTACGGCATGCAGCTACTGGCCAGGGAGCTTGGCGGGACAGTCAAAACCGGCGATACCCGTGAGTACGGCAAGGCCACTATCCAGTTGCAGCACAAGAGCAAACTGCTCACCAGTGATCTCGACGACAGCACGGTATGGATGAGCCACGGCGTCGAGGTCACTAAAGTACCGGACGGCTTTCATGTAACCGCTAAAAGCGGCAAAATTATCTGCGCCATGGAAGACCCGGATCTGATGATTTTCGGCCTGCAGTTCCACGCCGAAGTCGTCCATACGCAATACGGTAAACAGATACTCGAAAACTTCGTCGGGCTATGCGGTTTTACTCGCGACTGGACGCCGGGCAATATTATTGACCTGCAAATAGCGCTCATTAAAGAAACTGTCGGCGACCGCAATGTGGTATGAGCGCTATCCGGCGGGGTTGACTCATCGATTGCCGCCACACTGGTCGACCGGGCGATCGGCGACCAGCA
>DASYJQ010000223.1:0-11565 GCA_035996265.1 Saccharimonadales bacterium (SeqCode) | reverse complement strand
CGGCGGCCAGCGCGTGTATTTCACCAAAGCTGATCTGCCTTTGAGTAATGGAAAGAAGGAGCAGGTATTCCTTCGTCTAGGCGTTTGTGATAAAAGTAACCAGTCTTTGGTGCTGGGTGTGCTAAGCAGTGCATCGGCCCGTGAGCAGCGAAGGAAGTTAAGATGATAGCCAATACCGAACGCCCCGCCTTTTATCCGCCGGCCCAGAGCATAGAGATTGTTGGCCGCGACCCGGTACGGGCAGGAGCAGTATCATTGATGATACGCGATGCACACGGTCAGTTGTTTGCGCTGCATGTTCAAACGCAACGCAGTTATGATGATGGCTTGCTTCAGGCCAGTAGAGAACAGAGCGGCGTAGGGGATCCTGAGGAAGTATTTATTGTCGCGGCAACCGCTATAGACGAGCAGATGCTGCATCAGATCGTGTACGGCGTTGACCCGGACTTGCTAGCTAGTTATTTGATTCCTCAGGTAGAAGGCTAACTAGAACGTAGTTCAAGCGTCATGCATTTGACGCCGCCGCCGGATTTGCGGAATTCCAGGATCGGCGTACCAATCACTATAAAGCCTGCTTCGCGATATTTCTGGAGCAGGCTTTCCGATTCGTTGCTGGTAATGACGGTCTTCCCGTCGCTGACAGCGTTCAGCCCGAAGCCCTGGGCTTCTTCTAATGTAGCTTCGATGACATTGGGTATGGCGGCGCGCAGCCGCTGCTGGCTGGCTTTGTCGATGGCGGCCGGATAGAAGGCGACTGTGTCGCTGCTGAGTACTGCCACTGAAGTGTCCAAGTGGTAAAAGAACGGGTCAACGATGGTTAGCGGTACGACTTCCATCCCAAAATAATCCCGGATTTCGTCCGCGGCTTCGGCGTCCGACCGGAAGCCGTGGCCGGCCAGGATTTTATCGCCGCACACCAGGTTATCGCCGCCGCCTTCAAATTTGTGCGTCGTTTGGCGGATGTGGCCATGACCGTGCGCTTCGAACCAGGCTTTAAAATGCTCTGACTCCGGTTGGCGTTCCGGGTAGCGGAAGTTGCTGAGCAGCACCTTGCCGTTGATCATCAGGCAGCAGTCGGTGGCAAAGACCATATCGGGCAGATGTTTGACCGGTTCGGCCAGCTGCACGTTCCAGCCGAGTTGCTTGGTGTAGATGTCATATACCTGCTGCCATTGCTTGCGGGCAGTGGCGTTGTCGACCTGATTGTCGGCATGCATCCAGGCATTAATTTCGTATTCGATGCCGAAGAAATCGGCAGGGCACATAAGAATTTTTTTAGGCATAAGTTTATTGTAACAGCAAGGCATGCTTACTTCCCGGCAACAAAGCTCGCCGTCGCTCTCGGGAGTAGTAGGCGCGGGAAGTGGATATTCCACAAGGATGCGAGCAAGATAGGTAAGCATAAGGATTTACATAGAGTCAAAAATATGTTATCGTAAGTTATATGATAAGTCCTGAACTTGCCGGACCAGCCCCCGTAAACATCACCGAGAATCTCGCGAACGGCAATGGCTATTGGTATGCTTTACCCGAATCGCCCGCCCCTTTAGCCGAAGGGCTTGAAGCTGTCGGCCAATATGGGACGTTTAACGAGTTATCTACAATCGTAGATATGGGCCAAGCAAACGGCTCCGTGTTAGTGCAGGGTGCGCCCGGTGCCGGCAAAAGCCACTTAGTCCGGGAGTTACAAACCGGCTGTGTCGTGAATGACGTAGCATGCTTTTGTTTGACCGTACACGTTAACGGGGGCAAGGCCAGCGGCGTAGAAGTAATGAACGAGCAGCTTGGGACATTCCGGGAGGCAGTACAGGGCACCGGCGGCGTCGTGATATTAGACAACGTTGACTACGTTGGCTATAGAGGCAGCAGCCGTACGCGTAGTGCGTCGCGCCGCTATGCCGAGGGGCTGGAGGCTACTGTCGCCGACCTCGCTGCCGACCCTTCGATCGTGACGATTGCGACCGGCCATAACGAGGCTTGGCGCGAAGGCCGTTGGACGTGGAATGACCCGGCAATTGATGAGCCTGCTGCTCGGATTATGGAGCAATTCGATTCACAGCTTGTGTTTGAAGGCGGCATGTCACTTGTCGGTTTAGCGCATGTTATGAGCGCCCGCGGGTTCCGTCTTGGCCAAGCCGCACGTACTATCCGGGCATTGAAGTATATGGATCGGGCAAACTTTTTTCATGCCAATCACGTTGATCCTGGCGTGTTCGAAGAGGATCCAGTAGCTGCCATTGCGCAGATTGAAGCCGGCCGTCGAGAACGTATCGCTAAGTAAGACTTCCGGCTGTGTCCGGCGGTAATAACCTCTTGACAGGGTTGTTGGCGCTTAGCTATAGTGAGTGCTGATAGTTAGCACTCACTATAGGCAAGTGCTAACTCAATCTTTAAAAGGAGGAATCAAACAGTATGAGCGTAAACATACATCCGCTTGGTGATTTTGTCGTTGCTGAACCCGAAGAGGCTCCAAGCAAAACTGCCAGCGGTCTTTATCTACCAGAAAAATCAACCGAGAAGCCAAAGGTTGCTAAAGTCGTAGCCGTCGGCAAAGACGCCAAGCAACTTAAGATAGGCGACCGTATTTTATACAAGAGCTATGGCCCAACCGAAGTAAAAGTCGACGGCAAGGAATACCTGCTCGTCAAAGAAGAAGACGTTCTAGCGACGCTTAAATAAGAGGGAATTTATTTATATGGCAAAAAAAGTATTTTATGATGACGACGCCCGCAAGCGTGTACTCGCTGGCGCCGAGATTTTGTATAACGCAGTCAAGACAACCATGGGGCCAAAGGGCCGCAACGTGGTCATTAGCAAAAGCTATGGCGCCCCAACGGTTACCCATGACGGCGTAACTGTCGCCAAAGGACTCGACATCGCTGATGTTGACGACGAGACCCTGGGTTACAAGGTAGGCGCTGAGCTTATCAAACAAGCTGCTTCCAAGATGAACGACGTTGCCGGCGACGGCACGACGACCGTAACGGTACTGACCTACCACATTTTGAATGAAGCCAACAAGCTAATTGCCGCCGGCCACAATCCGATGCTGCTGCGCAAAGGCCTCGAAGCCGCCGCACAAGACGTGCTCGCCAAACTCGAAGGCATGCGTGAAGACATTCAGGGCAAAAAGGGCCGCATCGCCGAAGTTGCGACTATTAGCGCCGGTGACGCTGAAATCGGCAACTTGATTGCCGATGTTATGAACAGTATCGGCAGCGAAGGTGTGGTTACTGTTGAGGAAGGCCAGAGCCTGAACCTCGAAAGTGAAGTCGTTGAAGGCTTTACCTTTGACCGTGGCTTTGTCAGCGCCTACATGGTTACGGACACTGCCCGCATGGAAGCTGTCTACACTAAGCCAGCTGTCGTGGTGACTGACCAAAAGATCAGCTCGATCCAGGAATTCCTGCCGATTCTTGAAAAGTTGGCCCAGTCCGGTAAGAAAGACCTCGTTATCGTCGCTGAAGATGTCGACGGGGAAGCGCTTGGCACATTGATATTGAACCGTCTGAAGGGCGTGTTCAATACTGTCGCCATCAAGGCCCCGGCCTACGGCGACCGCCGCAAGGAAATCCTTGACGATATCGCTATCCTGACCGGTGCAACCGTCATTAGCGAAGAGCGCGGTTACACGTTTGAAAATGCCGACCTGAACATGGTTGGTTCCGCCCGTAAGGTAATCGTCGGCAAAGACGCCACGACTATCATCGAAGGCGCCGGCGCGCCGGCGGAAATCGCCGCCCGCATTAAACTGATCAACACCCAGATTGATGCCGCAACCAGCGACTACGACCGCACCGAACTTGAGAAGCGCCGCGCTGCATTGAGCGGCAAAGTTGCTGTCATTAAAGTTGGCGGTGCTACCGAAACCGAAATCGAAGAGAAGAAATTCCGCGTCGACGATGCTGTCGCCGCCGTTAAGGCTGCGCTCAGTGAAGGCATCGTGCCTGGCGGCGGGGTGACGCTTATTAACTTGGCAGGCGCTATTACTACCGCCAGCGACGACGATGCCGCAGTAACTGCCGGTAAGATGGTGCTGAAAAATGCGCTGGAACAGCCGTTCCGTATCCTACTCAGCAACGCCGGCTTGAATGCCGACGAATGGTTGCCGCAAGTTCGTGCCGCTAAGCCCGGCCACGGCGTTAACGTTAACAGCCCGAACAAGCTTGTCGACCTGAAGGCCAGCGGTGTTATTGACCCGGCCCGCGTCACTAAAGAAGCGTTGGTAAATGCCGTATCGATTGCCGGTACGAGTATGACTATGGGCGCGCTTGTAGTAGAAGTACCAGAGAAGAAAGATGCCGGTGGCTCCCCTGATATGGGCGGCATGGGGATGATGTAAGGTAATGGGAAACCCCAAACGGGTTTCCCATCGCAAGCATAGCTTGCTGCTCTTCCTGAAAGAGGATCCAAAAAAGACGGAGTGAATCCGTCTTTTTTGGTATGTTGCCAGCGATGGGCGGTATCTTTGTATATGTATTGGCATAGTACTAGTGCTAGAATAAAGTAAAACAAACATACTTTTAAAAAGACCGGGACTCGTAAGAGTTCCGGTCTTTTTGCATGCTGAAGTGTTACTACTTATGGCCGCCGTACACGCTGGAACCGTAGCCAGCTGGAACGTGATTTGTGCCTTGCCCATTGCCACTTAGGAAGCGGATAATCGAGCCAAAGCCCAAAATGGTTGCAATCCCCAGGCCGAGAGTGGCCAAGAATTCTTTGCGGGTAACTTCTTTTTGCATGAGCGTTGCGAGTTGCTTGTTCATGATTTTTGACCCTTTTTATTTTTAGGATTTACCCTTAAAGTGTAGGCAACATGTTTATGCTTGTCAAGTTTCGGTGTTCAGCTGATCCTGAATGGGCGGCCGCAAAGGAGGGGCGGGGAAGCGTCGGGGGACGGTGAAGTCATTAAAGTAATGACCGCGCCGTACAACGGTGGGGAGTGGGGTAGCGCGGCGCTGCATCCGTTTGGATACGGCTGGCGTAGGTTGTGACTGTACTGACGCAACGACGGGTCGCGCTGTCGGTACATCTGGTGCCATGGGTACAGGCGTGTATTGGGGCGCGTTAACAGGAGTAATCGGCACAGCAGGCAGTGCGCTTTGCCGTAGTTCGCGCGCCAGTCGGAATTTGGCTAGACGTTCGGCGCGGGCTTGCTCGTCTTTCTCGCGCAGACTTATTACGCTCGCTGGGCGCTGTGTTCGCCGATTGCTGAGCCAGATAATGAATATACCAATCTGGTAGGTGATAATCATGGGGCCCGCGAGCAGTATCTGATCCTGAATGCGCGGCGACGGGTTCATAATGCCGCCCAACACGAAAGCTACGAGTATGACCCAGCGTTCCATGCTGAGTAATTTTTTTGGCTTGAGCGGCTTAATGCGGTTGATCAGGATCATCAATAATGGCAGTTGAAAGAGGAGGGCAGCGCCAAGCATATAGAGCGTGACAAATGACATATACGACTGGATAGTCAGCAGCGGATGGATTTTGTCGGTAGTAAACTGATGTAACAAAAAATGGAGTGCAGCAGGCAGACCTATAAAATAACCAAAGACCATGCCGCCCACAGCCAATACGCCGGATGCCGCACTACCGAGTGTCATAAAACGAATGGCATCGCGCTTTATGAGTGGCTCCAGGTAGCGCAGTACCTGAAAAACAATGATAGGGATGCTGAAAACAATCCCGGCATATATGCATACGCGGAATAAGAAATCGATACCACCGCCCACCGACGTATAAATAAATTGCTGTCCGGCCGCAGGCTTAAGAAGTATGGTAACAATACGTTGCTGTATACAGTAAGCGCCTGCCGCCCACAGCCCTACCGAAATCGCTACATAAAACAGCCGCTTTCGCAACTCATAGACGTGCTCGATAAAGGGAAGCTTAGGATTCTGCGGTTTACTGAGTCGAGTCGGTGCGTGATTTGTCTGCTTGTTTTTCGTTTTTTTCATTCCCGCCGCCACTTAGTCCTGAGCGCAATTCACGCATTGAAGTACCGAGACTACGAGAAAGTTCTGGCAATTTACGACCACCAAAAAGCAACAATACGATTGCCAGGATAATGATCAATTCTGGCGCGCCTAAGTCCAGAAATGCTAGTTGATTTACGATCATATTACCCTCACTTAAGATTTACGATACTAACCACTACCATGATATCATAAGCAAGACACATCACGTAAAGAATGCTGAGTAATGACACGATATACGTATATACAATTAGGACAAGCTTACGGACAGAGCACCTATAGCCATTGCTCATACAATAACAGCGAGAATTGTGCGAATAGTGGCACCACGGGAAGCGGATCACTGGTTAACACGGGGGTAGCCGTGGCTGGAATTGTGACGTTGGCCTGCCTTATCGTACTTGTAACTATCGCCGTCCGTATCTGGCGACGCCCGGCAAAACCTATCGCTCAAGAAGTCGAAATCGAAGAAGTCGGAACAGATACCACAAGTAAAGAAGTTTAAAGAAGACAAAAGCGAAGGCAAGTTACAATTATGGCACGATTACCAATTCCTAATCAGGATGATGGCTTATGGGGAGGAATCCTTAACGATTTCATTAGTGTCGAGCATAACGCCGACGGTTCTTTAAAATTACGCACTGACCCGATACTGACGGGTAAGTATACCAAGCCGTCTGGTGGCGTTCCAGCGAGTGACCTTTCCAGCGCCGTGCAGACCTCACTGGGAAAAGCCGACAACGCGCCAACCGTTCTAAGTGCATTGAACGATGTGGTGATATCTGGGCCAGCAAATAATCAAGTTCTCTCCTACGACTCATCTTCAGGTAAATGGGTGTCTGCCACTGTCAGTTCGACAACAGTAAGTGACGCAACAACATCTAGCAAGGGTATCGTGCAGCTCGCTGGTGACCTTGGCGGCGCCGGCACAGGTGCGGCCGCGCCCATCATTAGCGACAATGCCATTACCAACTCCAAAATAAACAGCGGCGCGGTAACTACAAGCAAGCTGGCCGCCGGTGCGGTAACAAGCAACGAAATAGCCGACGGTACTATTACGAACACTGATATTTCTGCCACTGCCGCTATTGCCAAGACTAAGCTCGCCAGTCTTAGCATTGTCGATGCCGACGTTTCGGCAATTTCTGAAAGTAAGGTTACTAATCTTACGACGGACCTTGCAGCTAAAGCTCCGAACTCCCGTCAAATAATTACCAGCACAGGTCTGACTGGCGGCGGCGACCTTTCCGCCGACCGCACCCTGAGCGTTGTTACAGATAGCACCGTCCAGAAAATCGAGGTCGCACAGGCGGGTACACTACAAGGTACTCGCAAACGTCTTAACTTTATCGCCGGTAGTAATGCCAGCCTGAGTGTGGCTGACGACGGCATAAATAACAAAGTAGATATTACTGTGAACGCCAGTACGCAGACCGCACCTAACGCCACAACTAGTACTCCTGGTCTTGTACAGCTGGCTGGTGACCTTGGCGGTGTCGGTAGCACGGCTACTGCGCCTATTATTGGTACCGGCGTTATTACTAGTGCCAAGATTGCTGACGGCACGATTGTTGATGTCGACGTCAGTGCTAGTGCGGCTATTGCTGCCACTAAAATATCCGGTACGGCGCTTACAGCGTCCAATAATTTATCGGATGTTGGCCTCGCCAAAACCGCGCGCTCCAATATTCTGGCAGCCGTGGATCCAGGTTGGTATCTTGCTACCGATCCACAATGGGGCAGTGTGGGCAACGAAATCGGCGCCGCACTGCAAGCGATTATTACTGCTATGCCGGCAACTGGCGGCGTTATTTATATCCCGCCCGGAATCAGCTGGACCGTCGCGGCCGCTGTTGTCTTGAAATCTGGCGTCACTATCCGCGGTGCAGGCCGCAAAGCCACTCGTGTCATCGGTGCTGCCGGTATCTTTACCTGGAGTGCAAACCTTAGCGAAGTCAACATTGAGCATCTCGCCCTCCGCACCACCGGCGGTCACATGTTTACCCCTACGGGTAACTTTGCCATTACTACTACTGGCATTCGTCACTGCGACCTCGTGCAGAGCGATGTGAATTCGTCCCTTATGTACCATGTAGGTTCACTTGACTACGATAACGTGGTGGTTGAAGACTGTGACCTTACTCGCTTCCCCAGCTCCACCGTGCCCGGCTGGTACGTGGTAAACTCCGGCGGCGCCGCTAATGAAAACCGCTTTAAGCAGCTTTGGGTTCGTTCCAATAACAGCACGTCCACGCCGTTTTTCTACATCGAATCCACATCCACCAGCGCCTACGCCTACGACAATCATTTTGAAGATATTACCGGCGAACAAAACCCGGGCGGCCTCATCGATCTCCGTAATGCGCTCTCCTGCACCATCGATAACGTTGTTGACTGGGATGCAAACACGAGCACAGGTGACCTCATTCGCGTGGGTAAATCGGCGTCGGCGCCCACACAGCGCAGCCGCTATATCACTATCCGTAACGTCGGCCGTCGGGCCAGTGTCGGATTAGGCGCCAGTATCTACGACATCAACTTTGTTCCAGGTGAAGTCGCGCGCTGCTTGATCGAAGCCCCAAATCACTCTTCCGAACCAACAAGCGGTTTGCGTATTAACTTCAGCTCAGCTGACCAAGTTACCATTATTGGCGCGCCACCAAGTGGCAATGTGTGGACCGGGCAGCCTGCTAACACGGCGGCATACTTCGGATCGGCAGCACAGTTCCAAATCGGTGCATATATAGGCACTTCACTTACTTCTTCTGGTACTGGGTCACCCGAAGGCGTGGTAACCGGCTCGATAGGCGATATGTTTCACCGCACGGACGGCGGTGCGAGTACGAGTCTCTATGTAAAGGAGAGCGGTACGGCCACCAATACAGGTTGGGTAGCATATGGCGCGGGCGTTGCTCCGCAAACCACTGCTACGCAAGCGTTTACATCTAGCGGTACCTGGACCAAGCCAACGGTTGGCGTGGGAGCCGGTACGACAGTGACAATAGTATGTATTGGCGGCGGCAACGGCGGTGGTTCCGGCGCTTCGCTGGCAAGCGGCACCATAATGAGTGGCGGTGGCGGCGGCGCAGGTGGCGGAATGTCAGTTGTCACAATTCCCATCAGCACCATAGCGGCCGCGACAGTCGCCGTAGGAGTTGGCGGCGGTGGCGCGGGTGGTACTGCGGTTACTGGTGCGAATGGCAATGCCGGTTCATTGGGCGGAACCTCGACGTTCGGCACACTCCTAGCTGCCGGCGGTAGCGGCGGTAACCCTGTGGGCGGCGCTGGCTCAACCGCCACATCTACCGGTGGCGCCGCAACAATCGGTCTTCTCGGTAGCGGCGGTACAGGCGGTGGCGGCACGACAGGCGCCGCTGGCGGCATTGGCGCATCCGTAGGTACCACTCCTGGCGGTGGCGGTGGCGGCGGCATATCTGTTGGACTTACCGCTTTTGCCGGTGGAACCGGCGGTAAATCATGGGGCGGTAACGGCACAGGCGCACTTGCCACGGGTGGTGTTGTGGGCGGTGCTACACCTGGCGTTGGCTTTTCGCAGCCGGCGAGCTCCGGTATCCCGGGTGGCGCAGGTGGCGGTGGCGCAGCATCAACTACCGGCGTAGGCCAGGACGGCGCCGCTGGCGGCATCTATGGCGCAGGCGGTGGCGGTGGCGGTGCTAGCTTCAATAGCTCGGCATCAGGTGCCGGAGGCGTAGGCGCCGCTGGCATTGTGATTGTAACCACTAACTATTAATGAGAATGGTTGCCAGACTATTTGATAACTACGACTGCGAAAGCGTAGAAGGTATTTATCGCCGCCACATATTTCTAGCAGTTAACTTGGTATGGCCAAATGCCCCCACTCATGGGTGGCAATATACAGGAGTATAAAACTGCTCGCCAGAAGTATGCATAAAATAATTGTCCGCGTGCGGTCACTCATGGTTGTCCTCCCGGTTCTAGTATGGCGGTTACTACCAAGCGATCTTTAGGATTCCATAGTGGCGTGCAGGTATAGAGCGTGAGCTGTGTGGCGTTTGTTGCTGACTCAATTTCGGTCGCTGTAGGCGGTACGACGTTGTTGCTGACGACGCGGTAGAGATATTTTTTGTCATGCCAAAATACGCCAATTTCGTCGCCGGTATGTACTTTGTTAAGAAAGTATAGCGTCCCCCGCGGGTTTGTATACGTAAACCGGTGTCCGGCAATGACTGTGTTACTGCCTTTGTCGGGGGTACTGCCAGCGGGGCGCAACCATAGCCCCTTATTGAGCGTACGAGCATCCGGCCCTTGATAAATCGGTTGGTTCAGCTGCATGGCCGGGATTACGATCCGGTCACCCGTTGCGTCAGGTGCTGTAGGCTTGCTCCCTGCGCTGAGTGGATGGAGCTGCTCAGCTAGTCGGGCGACAGTATTTGAATGGCGTGATTTATACCAAAAAACAACTGCCGGCATAACCGGCAGCACGATAATATAGGCGTTAATTCCTATAATGGCTAGCATAAGCAGGGTATTGACGCGGGAGAGTTTCACGCCAATATCTGCCTATTGCTGCTGTTGCTGTTCGTGGTGCTGCGTGAAGTAGTTAATTTCGTTCACAACATCGAGAAGGGCCTGGGCGCGGGCTTTCTCGTCGGGGATTTGCTGCGCGGCAGCAAATGCGTCTTTGACCAGGTCGGCGTTGTCGGAGGCCTGAATCATCATCATAGTGGTGCGGAATTTTTCTTCAGGCGATTGGTCGAGATGACCGACAAGTGGCGAAAGCTGTTGTAGCGCCTGCTGTTTGATACTAATAAGATCATCAGGCGTGCTGGTTAGAAGATCGTCGGCAGGAGCGACAGCGGCGACTGCCGGCTGGCTTGCACTGTCGTCGGTTATCGCAGCAGGAGGAGGGGCAGTAGCAGCGACGAGTTCGGCGGCCGCAGCCGAGGTTTCTGGGCTGGTGCCAAAGGAGCTTGGGCCATAGGCCTGCGCCGGTGCGTCGCCTGGCGTTAACCCGTTAGCTGGCGCGTCTGCTAGTGCGTTATCGACCGGCAGATCCTGGTGATCTGTTGGCTTTACAGTGGTAGTGTCGTTACCCCCTCCAAACATAGTCTTCCCCTCACTTATCGCTCTATATACTAATTGCTATATACTATATTTACTTTCACATTTTAGCACAAGGGGTTTGACGAATGCTCGATGATCTAAAGTATATTCACGAAAAAGACGCCGACGATGCGCTTGGAATTGCCTCAAAACAGGGGGATCAACTGCGCCATGAATTTGTGCTGACTGGCAGCGGTGACTTTAAAAATATTCATAATGTCGTTTACGCCGGCATGGGCGGTTCGGCGCTGGCAGCGTTGTTATTTAAGACGTGGCCAGGTGTTAGTAAACCATTCGAAGTCTCCCGCGAATACGATATTCCGACTTATGTGGACGACAGTACATTATTTATTGCCGCCAGTTACTCTGGTAATACCGAAGAGACGTTGAGCGCGCTTGCCGAGGCTGAAGCCAAAGGCTCCCAAATCGCTATTATTGCCGGCGGCGGAAAGCTACAACAAATCGCCGAAGAAAAGCAGTATCCATTTGTGCTGTTGCCGCA
>DASYJQ010000222.1:0-8048 GCA_035996265.1 Saccharimonadales bacterium (SeqCode) | reverse complement strand
TAGTGGCCCTATGTCACGGCGGGTTGGTGGCCTCCCTGCAGACCGCACTTTATAGTGCGCCGCGCCATGACGTCACCGTATATCCAATTCGTAGCTCAATCAGAAAGCATGGCGACCGTGGTCTCTTTCTGCCTGACGATGATGAAGTGCGTCATATAACTGCGCTTGCCAAAGATAAAGAAGTCTTGGTATGCGACGAAGATGCAAGCGGCGGCACAACTGTACATAGAGCAATGAGCAGCCTAAGAATACTACTGAGACGCACGGACATTCTAGGAGTCGTCAATCTGGATAGTCGTGAAAAGCGGGAATTAGAACGACAGGGCGAATGGTGGGAAAAGGCCTATTAGCATGTCATCGCCACGCCGGCGGGCGAAGCCTCGAGGTGGACGACCTCACCGGTAACTGGCCAATGCCAAATGCTTACACCATACTAGCTAGGGTTTGCAGTAACTACGATGTGGCTAATGATGCGTCGGGTGACGGGGCGGCATAGCGGTCGGTGGCGGCGAGCAGCTCATTGATTGCCTCGATAGGCGTGATGCTGGTGCGTGAAGGGGTCATGCCGGTATTGACACCTAAATCGCTATCGAATTGCGTGTTAAAACCACGGTTGAGATCATCTTTAGAGTACATTTCCAGGGCGCCGCCGTATAAAATACCCCGCACTTGGTCTTGCATGTCGACGATACCAGAACCGCTGTCGCCCGGACCCGAATTATAGGCAGACGTATATTCCCCGTTTTTGTGACGGTAGCCTTGCACACCAGTTAACACGACATCGTTGTTGAGAGCGACACCGCCGTAACTAGCGGGCGTGCCAAGCGGGGCATCGTTAGCGTAGCCAATAATATCGTTCCATGAGCCGCGGGGCGCATCGCTCGTCGCGCGCACCAGCGGTGCGACATGTAAGGGCTGCATAGGTGTTAGTATGGCGACATCAATCACCTCATCGCCCCCTTTAGTCATCTTTTGCGGGTTACTTACCTTGCCATTGATCTGGTAAAAGCCACACGCGCCAGCTGCAGCCGTGCTTCCGCCATTGGGGCTGGCAATGGTTATTTCGTCCGGAGTGGCGGCTAGCGCCACGACGTGGTCGACTGACAGGACAATTTGACGATTTTTATCATCAGTGGTGACAATGCCGGTACCCACGACATTTCCTACGTTTATTTTAACCACGGCCTGGGCGTGAATGAGCTGTCGCGCAGGGTTGACTGGCGGTTCGGCCATTAAGCGGTCTTGCTGCTTGTCAACGCTGAGCGTCAGTGCGCCGAGCGTTCGGGCGTCTGGAATATGGAGCGGCAGCGGCATGTCGATGCATTGTTCGATGGCGGCTGGAATAGTTTCGACCGGCTGCGGACTTGACACGCCTTCACAGGCGCTCAAGGCTATTGCAGCGGCTACGACAGCAGTGACTCTACCTATGCTATGGCGAAATTCAACTGTTTTCATTGCTATATTATAGAATAAATATTATGTATTTGCAACATATACTCTTCAATAGTTAGACGCGCAGCCGGGACAAACCCCTTTCCCCCAGCCAAGCACTATTGGCCGCTGGCAAACGGCAACAAAGCTTCAGCCACCGCTACCGGATCCCACGACCGGTAAAACGCCTTGCCGTCATATGTTGTATAGCTGGCGCACGTATATGTAGGCAGCGCGGTGATTGCTTGGCTGAGCAATCTCCGATGCGTGCGCGACTCGTACACCGACAAACGATACGAAGCCGTGTCTACAGGTATCGACTTGTTGTCGCTATATGTGCACTTCTGGCTGGTAGCAACCTCATCGCTGCGCGTGATGCAGGCCACAACGGCCGGCGTTTGCTTGTCGGAATACGTTTTGTATAAGTTCTGGCCTACCACCGCGTAAGCATTGTGCGCCGGCGAATTCAATGGTGCAACATCAAAAGTGTAGACACCGTTATAATGAACGCCGGCCGTTTGAGCCGAGCGAACATACAAAGCCATGGGCTGACCAGCACCAGACGTATAGGCCGCCGCGTTTTGCAAATGAGCACCGCCGGCACATACGTCCGCAATGCTGTTCGTGGCACTACCGGACGTATTCGTTGATCCGGAATCTGACTTACCCGAGTGCCTCATCAAGGACATAATCCCTAAGAAAATAAGCATAGCGGCTACTAATCCCAGCACAACCAACATCCGCACCATGCGGTAAGATGGCGCTTGGCGCGGCGGCCCAGCCACGGGGTTGGATGTTGGCGCCGGAGTCGCTTGTTGCGGGTCGGCTGATGGATCTTGCATACTCTTAGTATACCATTCTAGCTATATTCAGTGCGCCGGCGAAAGTTTAGAATAGGTTCACTTTTCTCTGTAAGGAGTTGCTTGCATTAACACCTGCCGTTACACCACTGTCATGCGTATCCTGGTGTGTCCGCAAACTAACGAGCGTCGTTGCGCGCGGTCCAGTCAGGGAGTTTGTGCAACAGCTTCTTTTGGCGGTGACCCGATATAATCGCGCCAATTACGATCACTACAAGCAGTAAACCCATCATACAATAAAAAACATCCAGCAGACCATTGGTTGTCGGCTGTCCGTGAATTGCTGACATATAGACCACGCCGGCAAGCACGAGCAGCGCAATCCAGGCCGCTACGGCCAGCGCAACAAACTTGTTAGCTTCCCATACACCTGGCGCCACCAGATGCGGAGGCGTAGAAGGCATGTTCATGCTTTGAACGGCCTGCGTGGGCGTAGTGTAGATATCGCCGCTTATCAGCTTGCGCTGCACTTTATCGAGCAGCATTTGTGCCGCGCCGTAGATTTTTTCAAAGTGCGCTTGGACCGGGTTAAAACCCTCCCAGTAAAAATAAAGTCTATCGTCTTTTATTTCTACGCGCAGGCCAAATCATATGCTAATAGCACTTCCATAACGTCGGGTGCTATTACCGACAAAGCGGTCACTTCATAGTCCCTGGGGACGTACAAACCAAAGTACTTACTAAAGTCACCCTCCGCTGGCTGGCAGCAAAATCGGCACCGTCCAGAACCGTGCCGCCAACGCTAAACATCAGTGAATCAATGACGATATTCGGCAGTTTACGAGGCAAGGTAAACTCTAAAATAGAGGCTTTATCTTCGTACTTGGAATCGTGCTTATAGCGATACTCGAACAGACGGTAGGGCAGATCGTGGAACCGGCCTGCAACCACATTGCAGTATTTTCTGTCGTACGAGTGGCTAAACAGCGTGCCATTTTCCGGGCCAGCATCAGCAAGGTCAGGACTGAAACTAAAACCGTTATGGGCGGCAAATGCGGCCAGCCCTGAGTCAAGCTCGACGGTTGGCCGCACGGAATAACTGACAAGAACTGCGATCATGGCAGCCGCGGCAAACACGGCGAGACCAAGCCAGGACTTGTCAAAATCACCACTACTGATCGAACCTGCGATTCCCATCGCCACCACCAGAGCGCCAATCATCGCAATGATAATCTCACGCAGGCCAGCCTTGCGTTTACTCCTGATGTGACCTTGCAAGTCTGAGTAATCAAGACCGGTTTTTATGACGTGCATACTTTAGATAATACAATCAATTACCTCTGTGTACTTTTTGCTAGCCGAATATATATTCAGCTTGGGCAAATGAAGAACATCGATGCCTACGGCACAGTCGACAACTTGAGATATACTGAACATATGAATAAAAAAACCTTGCTCGCTATCGGGGGCGCAAGCGTTGTCTTAGCGCTTATATCATCATTTCTGACACTCGCAGTGACCGCTCCGGCAGGGGTCGAGCCATCAGTATTCCACAGTCTGTTCTTTATTGCTGCACTTATGATCATCACGCACTTCGGCGGCGCGGCGCTCTTTTTGGTGGGGCTGCGCGGATTTAGCGCGCGTTTCAAGGCGGCCTACGGCTGGCTCGTAGTAGGGTTTGTGTCGCTGGCTTTAGGTTTTTTGCAGCTGCCGCTTATTACACTCTGGCAGCTGAATGATTCAGCATGGTCGCAGTACGGCTTAATTGCAATTCCGTTCATTTTCAGCATCGTGGCTATATACGTCGGTACGCGGGGATTTGCCCGGCTATTCGGCGTGCACAACGTGTTAACATCGGCCTGGAAGGCCACAGGGCTGGCCCTTATTATTTCTGGCCTGAGCGTGCTGATACCGCACGCTGCATCTAACACCGACATCCCCATATCGACCATCCTCATCTCGAAGTTCGCCGTTATGCTGCCGGCGATGTTTAACCTGTGGGCGGCAATCTTGGGCTATCAAGCGCGAAAACGGGCCGGCTCACTGTACATCCCTGCTACGGCGTGGCTTGCCGTCTACCTTATTCTGGATAGCGTCAGCAGCCTAGCGGGCTTTGGAGCCCGGCTTGCCCAACCCGGGCAGAATGTTGCCTTTGACGCCGGCTATATGTACACGCTTTACGCCATTGCCGGCGTGGTGTTGGTGAAGGCTGGCATTGAGTTTAACAAAATTAGCCGCGGCCGGGAGTCAATGCTGCTGGCCGGCGATCAAACTTTTTTTGGCAGTCCTAAGAACCGAGGCGGCCATGAAACCAGCGGTCACCTTTCAGATGTCCTCATCTACACAGCGGGTCTGAGCTCCAGCACCCAAGCCGTCGACCCCATTCTTGACGGCTTGCGTATGGTAACCTCGCGGCACGCGGCAGACAAGCCGTTTGACACTAGCCAGCAGCAACGACTGGCTGAAACCTATCTGCGCCTCGAGATATACCTCACGCAAGAAGAACCTATCCGCCCGCTTAAACCCGAGGAATTACGCAGCAGCCTGCAAAAACATTTTGCTACGATTCTGGAAGAAAACCCCGTCTTCAAGAAAAAGATCTCTGGTTCGGAGTAAATTGACCAAAGCTCTTGGCATTTCTACTGACGAATTATTTAAAAGTGTCAGGCCACCACACAGGGATACACTATGAACTTAGGATAAATTACTGCGATCAAGAAGTACCGAGCGTATGTACATGGCTTCCTTGGGTAGTCCCGAAATGCCCACATTCATATACATGTTTGTCCTTGCCCACCTGGAACGCCCATGGAAAAGCAACAGCTCGCAGCAATGGATTTGGGCGAAGGTAAACCCTTGAGCATTAGCTCTGAACGAATGAAAAAACTGGCCGATTCAATTAAACAGAACCTGAGGATTAGCTAGCATTAGCCATAGTCGCGGCAAATAATTCGCAAATCTTACGAATATCTTGCTTAATACTACTCTCTTCCTCGAGTTACTTCTTCCGACGGCCAGCAGTACGTCGTGCGTCATGGCGACGGTCGCGCAGGATGGCGCCAGCGGTGTGACGCAGGCCGCGCGCCTGCTGTGGCGTAAGCTGGCCATCGGCGTGGAACCCGCCGTGTTGTACGGCCTCTAACACCTTGGTAGGAATATTGTTCGCCTGTTCGCCCTGATAGCTTTCACCGCCATCAATTGCCGGCACCTTACTGGCTTGCGTGCCATATGCCTGCCAGCCCAGCAAACGTACGGCGTCACGCGGGTCAATATCAGCGGCCGCTGTCAACCAGGCATCACCGCGCACGGCTTCACTCACTATCCGCCGCATGTAGTGCTTGCGCAGTTCTACGCCCAGCAGCGCGGAGGCGGCTATACCACCAAGCCACGGCAACAGCGGCATAAACGGCGATGGGGAGTGTTTTTCCGGCGGTTTCACCAGGCCGGCATGCACCTGCTGGCCGTGCCACGTATCATCCAAAACCGACAGGGCCGGAGGGTGTGGCACAACGGAGCGGGCGTCCATTTTACTGGCGGTAGAGTCAATTACTGTACCGTCGTCCAACCAAGCGTGGGCAATGCCGCCGCCCAGATAGCCATGGGTAGTACCCATATTAACGCCGTTCCAGCCGTTGACGTACGCCAACTTTTGGTCCGGATTAACGGCCGCCTGTACCATGGCTACGCCGGGGTTACAAATACTGCACATGCAGCGGCCGTTGGCATACAGCGTCTGTACAAAATCACCGGGCGTAGGGTTAGCACCATAGACCTTATTTAGGTTGTCGTCAGCATCATATACCATGCCCTCGCTCAAAGCTGTCGCCTGGGCAGCTGCGCCCTCGGTAGCACCCGGATATTGCGCGGGGTTGATTATAGTTTCGGCGCCCTGGACATCAAGTGTGCGGCTAGGTCGGATGGGGTGCACCGCCGGGATGAGGTCATACGCTATACGATAGTTGTCACAGTTTCCTGTAGTGCCGACCTGCACAAAGGTAGTCCCGTCTGTATGGCGATACGCCTGTACCGGCAGATCTTTGCCGTCACTGGCGCGGACGGCTACTATGTCGTCGCCTTCCGGCAACGGAATCGTATATTCATTACCGCTGCCTACGCCGGAAACGGTAATATGCGGCGTGCTAGTTGGAAGAGTATCTGGCAAGTCTAGCGGTAATTTGGAATGATCTTTACGGTGTGCCCAACCGCCTTTGGCGGTATAGTTATAAAACGTCGTCTGGGCCCAGTATCCGGGTGCCGGCTGCAGGTCGTGTGCATCAACTCGCCACAGCTGCGGTACGGGCGTTGCCGGCACGCAGGGCGCGGGGGCTTCAACGGACTTTTTATTATGGTTACCGAGTGTAGCGTGTAACGTCGCAGATGCCGCGCCAGCGGTCGCAAACGCCAACCCCGCGGCCACGGCTGCCCGGCCGATAAGGCGGGCGCGGTGACGATTATAGTTTGTTTGTTCACGGCGAGGCGCCAGTCCAATCCATTGCGGTGTTCCGCCTACAGCGGCCTCAACGGCTTTTTGCTGGATATGCTCTTGTTTTTGTTGTTTGCCCTCTAATAGCTGTAGGGCTACGCGCAAAAGGGTCAGGTTATCATACTTACTTTCGGATAATTTTCGCACAATGCCCAACATAGTTTCGTCGCCGCCGGTCATCCTGCGCAAATCAGAAGAGTCTAGCTGGGTGCCGCTTTTGCTGGCGGTATTATGCAGATGAGGATTGTAGGGATTACTGGTATCAACGCGGGTTGTGACGTCTTCGAGGTCAACCTTCCAACCGCCACGCCAAGAATTTACTTCGCGGAGCTTCGTCTTCCCCTGTCCATCAATGCCGTCAGCTATGATCACGCGCTGCATATCGCGCTGCTTGGTACGTACGCCTGCACCTTCGCCGGCAGCACGCGCCACTAGGCCGTGCAGTACTTTTACAAGCTTAGCGTTCTTTTCATGTAGTGCCTCACGCTTGCCAGAATAACGCGCGGCTACTTCCGACAACACCCGTGTTAGCAACGCGTCGGGGTCCATGCGTGCTTGCTCGGCCAACTCTTTGGCTCTGGCCGCAGGCACAACCAAAGCACGGTCGTGGCTATCGCCAGGAATCTTGGCGCGCTGGGTGGTGCTATCGTGTATGGCGTCTTTCAGGGTGGCGTTACCCTCGTACGGCAGGCCGGCGCGTCGCGCGACAGAGGCAGGGATAATTACCTGCTTCAGCTTGGGGTCCTGCTCGGCGGCCGCCGCAACAACTTCCAGGGCGTCGGCAAGACGATGCGGGGCAAGCGTAGCAGGCTCGACATCTTTACCGTAACTACGAGGCAATACGACTGCAGTTACATCGCCACTCTGTAATCGCTCCGACTGCCGGCCGGCGCGCAAACATTGAATGCCGTAGCCCTGCAGCATCTCAACCTTATCAACATCAGAAAAAATATTGGCCCGGGCCACTTCGACGACGGCTGCTGCACCTACCAGCAAGCTCCCGAGACCAAAATCCGATACATGCCTGCTTGCTGCAGCCGTAAATAACTCTGTGACCACGTAGGCAAGACCCGCACCGCCGACAATATAGTTAGCATTGGCGTAGGCTTTGCGCGATAGTTCGTCGCGCCGGGCGGTGATCGTAACCACGTCTTGCAATGCTTTTACGTGTTCCGGAAACGTTGGCGTACCACTTGCCAGCTCGGTGGCAGGTTGCGTAATAGGCCCGGCATCAACCGTAGCCATGTCAATTGGACCGGCCGCGACTTCAACGTCAACAGGTAATACCTGCCCTATGTGCTCCTGAGTAGTCATATTGAGCATATTTTAACATA
>DASYJQ010000221.1:0-7675 GCA_035996265.1 Saccharimonadales bacterium (SeqCode) | reverse complement strand
TCCGATTTACGGCTCGCGCTTTACGATCGGTATGATCGAGCGTCAGTTCGAAAACTTCGGCCTGCCAATGCCTGAAGGCTTTGAATTGCAGACTATCGTTTTGAACGAAGAAACACACGAACGCATCAAGATCGGGCCGTTCTACACCGAACTGGTCCGTATTACGCACTCCATCCCGGGCAGCACCTGTATCGTGCTCGACACTCCGGTAGGCCGCATCATTAACACCGGCGACTTCCGCCTGGACCCCAACCCGCTTGACCACGAGCGCAGCGACACCGAACGTTTGATCGAACTCGGTAAAGAAGGCGTATTGCTGCTTATGAGCGACAGTACTACCTGTGAACGCCCTGGCCGCACGCCGTCTGAAAGCACCATCGAGCCGACATTTGTCGACCTCTTTGGCCGCGCCCCGGGCCGCATCTTTGTCGCTACGTTCTCCAGCAACATTAACCGTATCCAGATGCTCGTAAACGCAGCTACCCAGCATGGCCGCAAGATTGCCATGGACGGCCGTAGCCTGATGAGCACTCTGGAAGTTGCCGTCAAGCTCGGTATGGTGCGTATCCCCAAGGGCACCTTTGTACCGATTGCCAACGTCGGGAACATGAAAGAGAACGAGATTGTTGTCGTATCGACCGGCGTTCAGGCTGAACCGGGTTCGGCCTTGCAGCGTATGGCTGGCGGCGATCACAAGTACGTCAAGCTCAAGCCTGACGACACTGTCATCTTATCCGGTACGCCAATTCCGGAAACCGGCAACGACAAGCTGATCGGCGAAATGGTCGACGGCATGATGAAAAAGGGCGTGCACGTCTTCCGTGCCAACACCCACGACATCGACGGCTGCGGCCCACTGCACGTCTCCGGCCACGCCAGCCTGGAAGAATACGGCGAAATGATCCAAATGACCCAGCCGAAGTTCTTTATGCCCATCTACGGCGCATACCGTTCCAAGCAGTACCACATCGAAGAAGCCGTCCGGCAGGGCGTACCGCGCCGTAACTGCGTAAACCAGGACAACGGCCAAGTCGTGGCATTTACCGAGGAAAAGCTGGAAATCATTGGCGAAGTGCCGCACGGCACCATCCTCGTTGACCAGACGGGCGCTATCGTTAATAGCATCGTCATCAAAGACCGCGTACTATTGGCCGAAGAGGGCATGGTAGCCGTCGTCCTAACCGTCGATAAAAAGAACGGCAACCTGCTGACCAGCCCGGACATTATCAGCCGCGGCTTTATATACATGCGTGATAACGAAGATTTGATGAACGGCCTACGAACCGAATTGCGCCGCGCTGTCGGCCAGCGCTTCAAGCGCGTTGACCTCGACCGCTTTAAGGTTGAGCTCAAAGACCACATTACGCACTACCTGTTTGAACAAACACAGCGCAGCCCGATTGTTATCCCGGTCGTCAATGTTATTGGCGGCAGTGGTGGCAATAACAATGGCAAGAGCGACGTAAAAACCGTTCACGCCAACGGCAACGGCGCTGTTGAAGACATCGAAACGAAAACTCCTGAAGAAGTTGCTAAAGAGCAGCAGCAACGCTTCCAGCGCATGCGCGAAAAACTTCTCGGCCAAGACGCCCGCGTCGACTAGTAACCTAGCGTGACCATTGAATTAATCACGTAAATATGGTATAATCTGCATCTAATCTACCCATTCGGGTGTTAGTTGCAGTATGTCTGAAATATGTATAGCGCAGGGCGAGATGCCACTGCCAGAAGGAATGGCCTTAGAAGCCGCGTCAGCCGAGCAATGCAGCCCGGCTGATCTTCTGTGTGAGCAGGTAGACGCGTTTGTCGAGACATTCCCGTTTCCCGGCAAAAACGCATCCCATAGGGAAAACGCCATAACCAAGTTATTCCACGATGTGGACGTGTGGGGAACAGTGGCCGCTCAAGCCGCTGAGCAAAATGTTACCGGCATGAGCCAGATACTCGGCGCCATTAACCGGCTGGAAGTAGCGGCGGGTGGCGAGTCATGGTTTGCGTGGGCCATCGAAGTAGCAGAGCCTCCGGTGCAGTATGCTCTTGAGAAGCTCTTCAAAAAAGGTGACCGCGCGCTTAACGCTTTATTGGAGCGCGCCGTTAGCGACGATGCATCGAGCCTCGAAGACGAGAGTGATACTTTGCGTACGGTGGAGCAAATTACAGGATTACAGTACGGCCGTATGGCCGAATGGAAAAAATACCACCAACTCCCTGCCTTTATGCAGCGTTTGACGAAGCGGCCTTATTTTAGTGAGGCCTGCATACAGTCGGAATTAGCTAATATAGAGCAGGAGAGCGACGATTATACCCGCGAGACATTGGCGGCGGATGCGACTGCAATGATTCTACAAGAGGCTCTTGGCGTCAAGTGGTGGATTGCCGATGAGTTTAAGTATGCTCTGGCCCAACGAAGCGTCTATTTTGACGAGCATGGCTCCAGGATCCCGTTTACCAAGGGCGGCGGTGTTAATCTAGAGGCCTGGTCTACCGCTATACGCAAATATATTGAACACCATGAGACGCTCGGTGCCGACCGGATCTACAATCTGCACGATAAACTCGGTATTGTGAACCTGGATCGGTACAGTCCTGCCCAGCTTGAGCGAATGTGTCGGTTCGCCGAAAAAGACAGCGCCCTATTATCCAAGTTACGAAACAGCGATGTCACCCATGTCGTCACCCCTAAGTTTGGTGACCAAAATAATGCCACTGCCCACGACATCGAGACATTTGAAAACGATGATGAAACGGTTATCTTTTCGGAAGTGGAGCCGGAGGGTTTAGTGCGGACTATCGTCACCCCTAACCAGGTGTATGGCATCAAACCCTGTACGCTGGTCGTGGCCGTGCACGGCAACATGGGCTGGTTTTCAGTTGACGGCCGTCGGCCTGCAAGTAAATTGGATATCGGCCTCGATGAATGGGGAGATGAAGTTATATATGATAATGATTTTATCGACCTTCGGAACCTTAGTATCGGCCCGCTTCTCGTCCGGTCCATGCAGCCCAGCCTCGCGACAGGCGAGCGGTCTGTGATACTTTCTTCCTGTTTCCAAGCCGTGCGCGGCAAACGGACACGACAGTCTGTAATAGAAGCCATAGCACGCCAGACTGAACCGGCAGACCGCATCGTAGTGAGCGGCTCGGACAAGGAACTTGACATACGGCGTGTCGACGGGAGGATACGATTTTGGAATGGACTCGAAAACCGTCAGGCAACAGTTCATAGCTACCGCCGGCTTTCGCATCATGCCGTCGGTGTCGTTCTAGGCGCAAACATCCCTGGCGTTCGCTAGTATCGTCATGTACCATTATTGACCTAAGGGCTATAATATGCTAATGTTTATTTAGAGTAATCTAAAATAAATAAAAAATGTCTCGCTCATCAACTGCAACAGCCGAACGTCCTCGACACCGGTCGCCCGAAGCCACTACGGGCAGTCGCCTGAGACGTGTCGCCGCCGCCGTACGCGACCTGGCGCTCGCTCGGCGCGAAACCGCACCTCGGGCCGTAATCGATCATTTACCTTTTGGTGTCTTTGAGCAACACGACAGCGCTCACAACCCCATAGCTACTACAAGGTTAGGGTATGGCGAACACCAGAAATCGTCCATCCAGCTTGACGCAACCCGGCCGATAGCCGCCGCACCTGAAATGTACGGCGCAACCGGGCTGCCTCATACAACGGTTATTGGTCTTATAAAAGGGGAGTTTTACAAACCGAACCCCCACGACCCGCAGCATGACGCAAAGCGGCAGCTGCTCGACACGGCCAATACAGTATATGTTTTGAAGACTGAGGCTCCAGGCCGGCAGCCGGTTGCAACGTTTTTGGGCTTTGACATGCTCCAAAAAGTCAGGCAGCTCCATGCAGCCGGGGAGCGCGTTGATTTGGAAAAAATTGGTGCTGCGCAAATTAAGCCGGGCAAATCCGTGCCACTCGGCCGTGGTAAACAAAGTTGGTGGGCATACGACGCTAATGTTAACAGCCGGCCTGGCGACCCGGACTTTTTGATTTCCAAAGTGCAAGCTACCGGATCGATGGATAAGGACGGAAATGTGTTTATAGTTGACGGCGACGTTAACGGGAAGTCTTACTTTAGCAGTAAAAATGGCACAGAGGTTAAGCATGGCGGCCTGGCCGGCCCTGCCTTTAACTTCCAAACAACGGAGATGCCTGCATACTTAGTGGACAAAGACGCCACCACTATAGTGCCAAACGGGTATATTAGTGAGGCGGCCCAACCTGCACAACAGTTTACTGGGTATCCAGTGATCGGGGCTGATCCATGGGCGCAAGCCGAGCAAAATTACACACCATTCGTTCCTACGCCAGAGTGGCAGGCAATGGATCCGCACGCTCCTTATCACAGTAATAATTAAGCACAAGCTTTTTGACAATAGTTGTAATTTTTGCTATAATTGGTTTTGTAATCCACCGGATGAATAAGGGTGGTATAATCAATAGCGATATGGCCAAAAAGAAAAAATCAAACCGCCGCAAAAAGGAAGAAGAAATCGTCGAACGTTCAGCGTTCTGGCCGCTGGCTGGCGGCATTCTGCTGTGCGTTGTCGCGTTGTTCCTGCTTTTTGGGGGCTTCGGCACCGGCGGCCCATTGCCGAAGAATATGTTCAACGGCGCTTATTGGGCGTTTGGCTGGGCGGCATACCTGGTGCCGTTTGCGCTAATCTATTTTGCGTTTTTGAAGTTTATGTCCGAAGACCACCGCATACCATTCGGCAAAGGGCTGAGCATGGTGGGTATCGTTATATTCTCGGCCAGCTGGCTGATGACTGGTTTTGCCGCCAAACAACCGGACGGCAGCTGGCTCAACGGTCACGGCGGGCAAGTTGGCACGGTTATCGGCGGCGGCGTACGCCAAGCGCTTGATTCGCTGCCGGCATCACTGATGTTTTTGATTTTTATCGGCCTCTGTATATTCTTTGCGTTTGGCCTGAACCTGGCTATGCTACTCAAAGTAGGTAATGTATTTAAACGCCCCGAAATTGAAGGCGGCGAACTAGGTGAACTAAAGGCCCGGGCAGAAGAAACCGGCTTCAAGCTGAACGAAGGCGTGCCCGTCGAACATCACGCCGGCGCCAGGAAATTTGCCGGCTTTAAAAGCAGTGCTGCAGCCGAACGAGTCTCCCCAGCCGAGGACCACTCAGCTCTGACGACCGCCAGTGATCCCAACTGGAAGTTCCCGGGTTTGAACTTGCTTGACGCCAAGCAAGACAAAGCCGACGCCGGTGATGTCGAAGGCAATGCCAAGGCCATCAAAGAAACGTTCAGCAACTTCAATATTGATGTCGAGATGGAAGGCGCCAACGTCGGCCCGCGCGTCACGCAATATACGTTGAAGCCACCGGTCGGCGTTAAACTCACCAAGATTACCGCCCTCGAAAACAACTTGGCGCTCGACCTGGCAGCGCACTCCATTCGCATGGAAGCGCCGATCCCGGGCAAGCGTGCCGTGGGTATCGAGGTCCCGAACGTTAAGTCGGCTACCGTCCGTTTACGCTCATTGTTTGAATCACAGGACTGGAACGAAATAAAAGGCCCGTTGGGCTTTGGTATTGGCCGCGACATCGCCGGCAAGCCGGTGGTTGCCGACCTGGCTAAAATGCCGCACTTGCTGGTTGCCGGTCAGACCGGTTCCGGTAAGTCTGTTATGGTCAACACGATTTTAACCAGCCTGCTATACCGTAACAGCCCCTCGGACCTAAAGCTGATCCTAGTCGACCCCAAGCAGGTCGAAATGAAACCATATGACGACATTCCGCACTTATTGACGCCGGTTATTACTGAGCCGGAGAAGTGTATTAGCGCCCTCAAATGGGCCGTCGCCGAAATGGAGCGCCGCTATAAGGCGTTGGCCGATGTCAGCAAGCGCAACATCGCTGAATACAACCTGGTTAAAAAAGAAGAGGGCATGCCCTACATCGTGATCGTCATCGACGAGCTGGCCGACTTGATGATGATGGCTGCCCGCGACGTCGAAGCGCTGATCGTACGCATTGCACAGAAGGCCCGCGCCGTCGGCATTCACCTAGTACTAGCCACGCAGCGTCCGTCCGTAGATGTTATCACCGGCCTTATTAAAGCCAATGTGCCGGCCCGTATTGCCTTTACAACGGCCAGTCAGGTAGACTCCCGCACCATTATCGACCAAATGGGTTCCGAGAAGTTGCTTGGCATGGGTGACATGCTGCTGTTGACGGCCGACATGCCCAAGCCGCGCCGTGTGCAGGGCGCCTTTATAAGCGACGAAGAGACCAACAAGGTGACCGACTTTATCCGCATGCAACGCCCGCCGCAGTATGACAACGAAATTATTAGCCAGCCGGTACAGTTGAACGGCAAGGGCGGTGTTGTAGCTGATATGGGCGGCGGTATGGACGGTGACGATGATATGTTCCACGATGCCGTGCGCTGCGTCATCGAAGGCCGCAAGGCCAGCACCAGCCTGCTGCAGCGCCGTTTGCGCATTGGCTACGGCCGCGCCGCTCGTTTGATCGAGACCATGGAAGAGCAGGGCATTGTCGGCCCCGCAGACGGCGCTCGCCCTCGCGAAGTACTGGTAAGCTCACTCGACGAAGTCTTTGGCGCACAGGCCTCCGTGTCGGCTCCTGCTGCTCCTGCCGAAGAGTAGCTGTCGGGTACCCTTAGCAGTTTCTACAGATAGTCATTTTTTTGATTTAGGTATAAAACGATACGCTAGTATAATTATTCATAAGCATTATTGCTATTATTACAAACTTATGCTACAGTTATGTTGTAATAACATAAGGTTTATGAAATGACTGCCGTACACGAACTCTCAGCCCAATCAGTCACTGCTGGAATCGATCCAACCCTTGCCTATGGCCAACAGGAACGCAATCTAGATGCCGAGCGACAGGCAGCAATCGCCGTAGGCGATGTAACCAACGCTTGCCTTGCTGAAGCTGAAAAGAGGGGCGTTGAGGCTATCGATTTTCTAGACCCTCACGGCGCTGTAGCCCGCTCGGGTGATACGGCATACGTTGTCGATGTCATGCAGCCAGGTACTAACGGGCACGAAAGAACAGCGTCAGAGCATGTTAAATCTGGAACTAGCAACGTTGCTGGCTCTCTTTCATCAGGTGTTGGCGTGGCTCGCTTCTATGCCGTACCTGGACAGCACCCTCAAGATCCTGGCCGTGACTACGTACTTATCCGTCCGGACGGTAAGTTTGTAGTGGGCACGACTCGAAACCAGCAGGGTTTTGGGGACATGCTAACTCAGAATAATTATACGGTAACAGGGCCATCTCAACCCGGCCGGCCTGATATGTTTGACGCCGTTTCCGGTAGGCCTCTCCTTGCCGAGCTTGACGCCAAAAAGCGATCTCAAGAGCAACACTTAGGCCGGGCCGTACAAGCTAATGACGTCGTCGAAGCCCGTAAACTGGCTGCTCAGCGTGCCGGCCTCACCCCATTTCAGCTAAGCCGTGAATTGCCACGTGATTCTGTTGCATTACAGGTAAGCGCTGACTCTCCTGTTTTGCGCGAATACGTCGAAAGTGATGCTGCCGTTGCTGCTAAGCGTGGTATGCCGGTAGCAGCCGCAGCTGCCTCACGGGTTGGTTGTGTCTACATTAACCCTGACACGGGCAACTTCCTCATTAACTCAGGAAATGACGTGATTATAGGTC
>DASYJQ010000220.1:0-2469 GCA_035996265.1 Saccharimonadales bacterium (SeqCode) | reverse complement strand
AACTGCCCTTGCCTGCTGGATTCGTGGGCGGGGGGCCAAGCACAATGGGAATGGTTGGATCAGTTTGGTCAGGATCATACTTTTGCCCTGGCCCGTCAGTTGCAAACCAGCGGCTTTGCTCGTACTGGGGGTCTTGCGTTGATTCCCCCGGTTCAGGGGAAGCATGTTGCGGGGTGTGATCAGGGGCCGGTTCGGGTTCGGCTGCGTGTGCCAAGTATTGGTCGACGCCGCCGGCTGGCGTCACCATTCTCGACAGAGCTAAAAGACGTGCGAAACGTACAGCGTCGTCGAAGAGTACATACTGGGGCGCTTCCATGGTAGCGGCGGTCATAGGCGGTCTCCTTTCAATTTTTTAAATCAAAAATAGAAAGCCGCAACGTGCAGCTTTCTAAAAACGCGCCATTCGGGGCACGCAACGTCGCCTATTTAACTAGTAAACCGCTCGTGTTTCAAGCGTTTATTGTTGTGTTTTTTGCTTAAGGAAGCAGTTCGGGTTCTTGTTCAAGAGTAATGCCGAACTTAAGTCGTACAGCCTCAACTATCTTTTTTTTGAAGGCCAGTAATTGATTGGTGGATTGGGCATTTTCATTGACTAATACCAATGGTTGGGTCGGCCAGGTTCCCATACCGGTTTCCGGGTCGTGGAAGTTTTTAAAACCCGCCCGTTCTAACAGCCAGGCGGCAGGAACTTTGATGCGGCCGTCATCGGTAGGCCAGTGGGGAACGCTGCCGTATTCGGCTTGTAATTGTGCGAGGCTGCCCTCGTCTATGAAGGGGTTGGCAAAGAAGGAGCCATTATTAGCTACTTTTGCGGGATCTGGCAGCTTGGCGCTTCGGATGGCAATAATGGCGTCGCGTACAACTTGCGGCGAATAATCGTGAATGTCGTGCTCGTCGAAGTAGGTTTGCAGGCTCGGGTAAAAAGGTGGCTGGGGGTTTTTGTGCAGCAAATGCAGGGTGATGGCTGTGATAAAAAACCGGCCCCTATCTGTTATTTTGAAACGGCTGGTGCGGTAGGCGAAACCACAGTCCATTTTTTGAATATTTACCAGTTGCTTCTCTTGGCGATCATAGGCTTCTACGCTCACTAGAACTTGGCCGACGTCTTGATAATAGGCGCCCACGTTCTGGACGGGCGTAGCGCCGGCAGTGCCCGGTATGAGGCTCAACGCTTCAATGCCGGTCATACCTTTGGCGGCCGTGCGGGCGACAACTTCATCCCAAATCTCGCCGGCGCCAATGGTTACGTAGTAATTCTCTTCATCTTCTTGCTGTTCTTCGAAGCGCTTGATTTTGTTGATCAGTAGCAATCCTGGGAAGCCCTCATCGCGCCAGACGATATTACTGCCGGCGCCAATCATCATGACGGGCAAGTTGCGTTCATCGGCCCAGGCGATAGCTTCGGTGATTTGCTGCCGGCCGGTAATATCTGTTGCGTAGGCGGCAGTTCCGCCCAACCGCATAGTGGAATACGATTTTAGCGGAATCTTCTGCAGGATGTTCATGCTTGGCATTATACCGCACCAACAAATGGGAACCTGCTCACGCCTAGTGAGCATTACCCTTCTTTTTGTACAGGTATCTTGCATGATTAACAGATCAGAAGTATCATAAAACGAGTATGAGCGAAGAAGCGAAGGAATTACCGTTTAAAAATCTTGGAGACCGGCTTAAGGTTATCCGCCAAAAACTGCACGAAAGCGTGTCTGAGGTTTCGGGCGCTGTCGAAATCGAAGAGCAGCGTCTGCAGCGTATCGAACAGGGTAAAGAACGCCCGACCGAAGATATCCTGATGCTTTTGATTAACCACTTTGGCATGCAGGACGACGACGCCGCCAAGCTTTGGCAACTGGCCGGTTACGACCAGCCGCATAACCACGACAATGACCAACCGACAGATGCCCACAATAATGGCCGCACCATGGTCATGATCATGGCTGTTGACCCGCGTATTATTTACAGTGACGGCGTACAAGTGACGGCTAACTCCAGCGGCGTCGTGTTGAACTTCTCTCAAGGCGCCGGCACGCCGCAAGCTTTGACTACCGCGCGTATCGGTATGAGCCGTGAACAGGCCGCCGGTTTGGTACGCACTCTACAGCAAGCCCTGACCCAGTCTTCACCCAAGCAACTCCCGCCCGGCACCGGCAAATCCGACAAAAAATAATACACCTCTGTTAATTAGCGGGCCGCAACAGTATAATGGCCTGGTATGCACCCGTAGCTCAGCTGGATAGAGCGTTGGTTTCCGGTACCAAAGGTCGTAGGTTCGAATCCTATCGGGCGTACCATTTCGCTTATGCTTAGGACTCCTTTTACAGAGGAGTCTATTTATTTGCTATGATTAGAACATGAAGGAAATTATTGGGTTTGTCGGACTAGGCAATATGGGTTCAGGTATGGTTAAAAATCTGGCTAATTCAGGCTTTTCAGTTCTGGGATTCGATATAGACTCTGCAAAAAATAATG
>DASYJQ010000219.1:0-1785 GCA_035996265.1 Saccharimonadales bacterium (SeqCode) | reverse complement strand
TACAATGTTTTCAGGTACTCAATAACTGCTTTGCGTTCTTCCGGTGTAAGCTTATCGCCAAAGTAATGCCCGTAATTGCCATAGCCGGCAACATCGGTATTGTAAATGGTGGGACCGCCGGGCTTTTCATGAGAAGTATATTTCCAGCCGCCTTTTTCAGTATCTATCGCCGGTTTTTCAAAATCCCGCGACCAATACCTTGGCCTGCCCTTGCTGTTAAGCATAGCTTCCAGCGTAGGCACCGATCCGTTGTGAAGATAGGGGCCGGTTATCCAAATGCCGTCCAGCGGCGGCGCAATGTACCCCGGGAAAGGCTCCAGCTTTGCCGGGTGATCGCCGGTTGTGAACCAACTGTTGTTGAACCAGTTCAGGAACTGCGGGCTGGAGTAATTGGCTTTGAAGAGAAGTGAATCCGTTTTAATGATGGACGCGGGGATCATCAGGTTGGGATATGTTTCCGCATCACCATACTTGCCGTGGCATTTAGAACAATTTTTTTCGAACAGTATCTTTCCTTTTGAAGCCAGTTGCTTATCTAACGGGTATGGATAGGCGGGCGGCTCAATGGAGTAGAGGTAGGCCAGCACATCCGGCATGTGGCTGTCCACTTCGGCGGATTCAGTAGTATCTGTTACGGTCAAAAGATTAGAGGCCATGAGGAACCTGCCAAAATCGCCGCGGCCAAAACCGCTGTAGAACATGGCATTCTTTTTCTTTAGCAGCCACCATGCGGGAACATCCGTGGGAATTATTTCCGTGGGGATATCCAGCAGTGCCGTTTCACTCCATTTAAAGGTCTTGGGATCACGATGCGCTGCCAGCACGGC
This sequence comes from Saccharimonadales bacterium (SeqCode), assembly GCA_035996265.1. GTDB lineage: Bacteria > Patescibacteriota > Saccharimonadia > Saccharimonadales > UBA4665 > PMNU01. The sequence goes on along the minus strand of DASYJQ010000219.1, from coordinate 958 downwards.
GGCCAGCCTGTCTGCCGGGTTCACGCCGCGCACCGGCGTGTTCAGGTAAGGGCCCACGGTTTTGGTGACCGTGAAAAATGGCGCAGCGGCCTCATATTGCGCGGGCTTTGTTTTTTTAAGAAAGGCTTCCGCCTGTTCAAAGAGCTTTGGATTGAGCTTTTGGAATTGCGTGAAGTCGGAAAGGCTGTTGCCAAGCCCTATGTACAGTTTGCCATCCACCACCTGTGCATGGCATTGCAGGCAGTTGGGCGCTACCAGCACTTCTCCATTGGATGCTTTTACGGCCGTGTATTCATAAGAAATGTCTTTGTTCATTCCCTCTCGCTGCAGGAAAGGCAGCTTTGCCTTGTTGGCGGCGCCGGCGCCTGCCAGGAAAAAGCTGTAAGGGATCCCTCCTTTCACGTAATCGCCCATAGTAAGGTATTCATATCCTTTCCGGGGATCGCCGCCCAGCCTTTGCTTGCTTGGCGGAATGGGCACCGGCTCCGGATTCATCCGGTATTGAGTGAAGGCTACGCCACTGACCAGCAACATCAATAGAACAATCTTGCGCATAGGTAAAAATAAGTAAATAAGCCGATGAGCCAATTAGCCAATAAGCCGATGAAACAGCCCCCATCGGCTTATCGGCATATCAGCTAATCGGCTTATCATTTCCCATATACCTCCAGCATCTTCCTCAGGTCTTCCAACGTATTAATCTCCTCAACCGTTTTGTCTTTGCGCCAGCGGTGCATGCGGGGGAAGCGGAGGGCCACGCCGGACTTATGGCGGTTGCTGGCGGCGATGCCTTCAAAGGCTATTTCAAAAACAAGCTCCGGCTTGACTGTTCTTACGGGGCCAAATTTTTCCAGCGAATTCTTTTTTACAAAGGCGTCCACCTGGGCAAATTCTTTATCGGTGAGGCCGGAGTAAGCCTTGGTAAAGGTTACCAGCTTGTCACCGTCCTTTACGGCGA
>DASYJQ010000218.1:0-4936 GCA_035996265.1 Saccharimonadales bacterium (SeqCode) | reverse complement strand
TAATACCCCTGATGCAGAAGATTTTGTTATATTACCATTTTACGCCGGTAACCGACCCGGAAGCGATTCGCCTGTGGCAGAAATCTCTTGGCGAGCGCTTAAACTTGCGTGGCCGCATCCTACTTTCCGGGCATGGCATTAATGGTACGGTGGGCGGCGAAATCGATGACCTGAAGGCGTATGTCAAAGAAACCAAGTCCTACGCGCCGTTCAAAAAGATAGCCTTTAAATGGTCTGAAGGCGGCCGGGAACATTTCCCGAAACTGAGTATTAAGGTTCGTGACGAGATCGTTACCTTTGGCGCCGCTAGCGAAATCAAAGTTGATGAACATGGCATTGTTGGCGGTGGCAAGCACCTCCAACCCGCAGACGTCCACAAACTAATGACCGAACGCGACGACGTGGTTTTTTTCGACGGCCGCAACGCCTACGAAGCGGCAGTCGGCAAATTCAAGGGCGCCGTTGTTCCTAATACCGAAACCACGCGCGATTTTTTGACCGAACTGGCAGACGATACCTATGCCGGTATCAAGGATAAGCCGGTCGTCACCTACTGCACCGGCGGTGTTCGTTGCGAAGTTTTAAGTATGCTTATGAAGAATCGCGGCTTTACCGATGTCTATCAAATGGACGGCGGTATTGCCAAATACGGCGAAACATATAAAGACGACGGCCTGTGGGAAGGCTCATTATATGTGTTTGACGGCCGCAAAGTTGTTACATTTTCGGACGACGCCAAAGATATCGGCCAGTGTGTGCATTGCCAGGCAAAGACCAGCAACTACGAAAACTGCGTCTTGGCCAGCTGCAATAAATTAATACTTATCTGCGATACCTGCAAACTTTCCAAGGAGGTGTGTTCCGATGACTGTCGAACCAAACTTGCAGCTGCTAGCAGCTGACGATTACTCGATAAACGAAGCCGACCACGCCCGTTTTAGGGAAGAACATGACCGCGGCATGCTGCCCGCCCATCATCCGTCGTTATCTTTTGCCGTGCCGGCGGTAGACCCGGATATGGTGACCTCTGACCGCATTAAAAAGGTAATTGTCCGGCTGCAAGAAGTCAGCGAAGGCCAGCGCCGTCATAGCCGAAAAGGCGTCCGTAGGCGCACGCTTGTCGGGTTGGCGGCGCCGCAAATTGGTGAACCGTACCGCATCATTATGGTCGACACCAAAGTCCTGGAAAGCCGCAAACGGTACGGCAAGTTAGAATGCTTCGTAAACCCGGAAATTATTTGGCGTACGCGCGAGACCGCCGAAGGCCGCGAAGGTTGTTTTTCTGCCGGGCCGGTATGGGGCTTGGTGCGACGCCCGCTGGCCGTTAAGATAAAAGCGCTTACTGCGGACGGCAGCGAAATCGAGCGTATCTTTGAAGGTTTTACCGCGCGAGTAGTGTGCCATGAAATTGACCATTTAGACGGCATCCGATTCCCGGAGCGCATTAAAAACGACAAAAAACGCCACTGGGTACACACCCAGGAATTAACCGATTATCCTGACCTTATACACCATTGGGAGCGGTTCTGTACCCAAAAGCGCTGGGAAGCGTACAAGCTCACCGGCAGCGGCGAAAACCCCCAGGCTACTCCTCACGCATAATTGTCACGAGGTTACGCCGCCGGCTGAGCAGTACGGGGATGGCGACGCCTACCATGGTAGACAGTAATAAAATGCCGGCGATGGCCAACAGCCAGAGCGTCTGAACACCGAGCAGTGTCGAGTGGCCGGGGTTTTGGTAAGAGCCGACAGCTTGGACGAGCAGGTTGTTAAAACGGTCGCCAAAGCGCGATGAAAATACGATGGCGGCGACTACTGCAAATATAAACGACACAATCAAAGCCGTTACAGCCAGCATAAAGCCGTAGGTAAAGTAAATTTGGGCGATATCGCGCTGCCGGGCGCCGAGCGCGCGGAAGACGGCGATCTCGCGGCGGTTATCGCTGATGAGTTTGCTAATGGTCAGCAGCACAAGCACGGCGGCAAATGCGGCAACGCCGAGAGCTATCCATTTGCCGACCTTCACCCCTTTTGCGAACACACCCTCGAAAGCCGTTTTGATGCTGCCAAAGGTTGTGAGCGTCCACTGGTTGTTTTTGGCGCAATCGTTACCTTTGCAGCCGGCACTGGTAATGAACTGTTTTTGCTGGGCGCGGGTATCGAAGTCGAAAAACAGTGTGGCTGGGTTGGTGAATCCATACAGATTGTCTTCGGACGAGAGGAACGGCTCCTGGTTGACCACGGTCTGCGGCATGATAATTGGCATGGGGACGGGCCAGTTATCGACGCTGTTAAACAAGGAGCCAAAGATGTCGTCGGCCGGCCCCTGATCGGTGGTTGGCACAAACCCGACGATCTTTATACGGAGCGTACGAGTATCGGGCGCTGGCGTGGCGGGCTGCGGGAACAGCGGCTTTGGCGCGTCAGGGTCAGGGTCGGGGAGTAAGCCGGCGGTCTTGAGTATTTTTTGGTCGAAGCCAGTACATGCCGTGACATCCAGCGGTTTGGTTTTGGGGTCCGTATCTTTTTTAGCGTCGAAGTTGTATTTTAACACGCTGTCCAATTGACTCTGCGCCGTTGAGTTCCGGTAGCAATATTGTAGCGTCTGCCCGGTGTACTGTTTAATCAACGCCTGATAGCCTTTAATTTTATCTTCGCTTGATAGCTTGGTGAACGACTTTTTGGAAAGTTGCTGCAGGTAACTGTACGGAACTTCTACCGGGTAGGGCTGCCCAGGCTTCCAGGCGAGCGTTTGCCCCGGTATAAGCATTGGCATCAGCATGTCCGGCTCAACGGAAAGGAACGTCGGTTGCGCCTCGTTGGGGTTAAACGCCAGACCGTTTTTGCCGACGCCGGTTTCAGTTTGCTTTAGCTGTTGGGTTAAATACGGATCGGAATCATCGGCCGTACTGGGTTGCATGAATTGGATGGAGTTGATATAGCTCAGATGGTAGATTGTCTTGGGTGAAAACTTTTGCTGGGCAGAAGTTTCGAACTGCTTTTGCGAGGCCGTACTTTGTGCCGACATGATCACGTTAAGCCGTCTGCCGAATTCCATAAGATATTCCGGCCGGGTACGCAGTTCGTCGGTAACTTTGATCTTGCGGCTTTGCAGATCGCCGTCCATCTGATCATTAATTTGTTTTTGGAGCGTGTTAAAGTCGCCGGAGAACGGATTGCCCGACATAGAAGCCTGTGTTAAATGCCGGCCATTGTAGCCATAGTCCTGGAATCGGGAGCTGCTTTTTTGCACACCGGCAAATGACAGCGCGCCAAAGAACAGAACGGCAAACAGCAGCGAGCTGACAATGGTCACCAGCGCCATACGGATGCGCCGGGTTTTGCGCTTGGTGCGGGCCAGGATATAGGCGTCGATAATTTTCATGCTTGTACCTGGCCGTCTTCTAGCTTGATGACGCGGTCAGCCCAGTCGGCCACGCGCGGGTCATGCGTGACCACAATGATGGTTGTGCCCAGGCGTTCGCGAATGGTTTGCAGCAGTTCCATAATAGCCATGCTGTTTTTGGAATCAAGATTGCCGGTCGGTTCATCGGCCAGCAGAATTTTGGGTTTGTTCACCAGCGCGCGGGCAATTGCCACCCGCTGCATTTGGCCGCCGGAAAGTTCTTTGGGTAAAAAGGTGGCCCGGTCGGTCAAATCGACGGCATCGACGACGTCTGCAACGGCTGCAGCACGGGTTTTGCGCTTAGTGCGGGCGAACATCAGGGGTACTTCGATGTTGCGGTCCAACCGGAGGAAGGGCTGCAAATAGAAAAACTGAAACACGAAACCGATGGTTTCGTTGCGGAAGTGCGCCAGCTTGCCTTCGTGCAGTTTGCCAACCGATTGGCCGTTGACCAACACTTCGCCTGACGACGGCCGGTCCAGCCCGCCAATGAGGTGCATAAGCGTGCTTTTGCCGCTGCCGCTTGGCCCGGTCAAGGCCACGATCTCACCCTCGTGGACTTCGAGGTTGACGTTTTTAACCGCGGTTACCATATTTTTGCGATTAAGTTTGTAGGTGCGGCTCACATCATGCAGGTCAATAACTACTGGCGTTTTAGGCATAACGGCCAGCCGCTTGCGCGATGCCGTCCGCTGTTGGAGTTCTGCTACATAGTCATCAATATCATGCAGGAACCCCGCAGTGTCGCCCTTGTAAGCTGTTTCCAGTATTTGTTCCAGTTTTTGTTTTGGGAGTTGGGAAATCATTGTTTTTACTACCTGAATTATACGCCATGGTTAACCATTAGCGCCATATTTTAGTGACTCATAATCGTTACATATCCTATATACAACACTGGCTGTCAAAAAGTTACAAAAATTTGCGTATACTAGGTACAGATGAACGAGTTATTGGCCAACAAGCTAAAAGATCTGCCCACCAACCCCGGCGTGTATTTTCATAAAGACGCCTCGGGGCAGATTATTTACGTTGGCAAAGCGGCCCGGCTCAGCAATCGGGTGCGACAGTATTTTCAAAAGAGCCGGTTACGCGATCCCAAAACTGATGCTTTGGTGAATGACATATTTGACACCGACTGGATGGTCGTCGAGAGCGAAATTGAGGCGCTATTCTTAGAGGCCGAGATGATCCGCCGCTACATGCCACGCTACAATATCTTGCTGCGTGACGACAAGGCGATGAGCTATATCCGTATCGATTATGATAGTGATTTCCCGACGGTCAGTACCACTCGGCGTCCGCTTGATGACGGCGCTCGTTACTTTGGCCCCTATAACAGTACGACCGGTATTCGTGAGGCATTGAAAGCGTTGCGGCGGGTATTCCCCTTTGCTACGCGGCGTATTGCCGGACAGAAGCGGGCAACACTGCACTATCATTTAGGCCTTGACCCCGGCCTGGAAGAGGGCCGCACGTCATTGGAAGATTACCGCGCCAACCTGCGCAAGCTGATAGCCGTCATCGAAGGTA
>DASYJQ010000217.1:0-10777 GCA_035996265.1 Saccharimonadales bacterium (SeqCode) | reverse complement strand
GCCGACATTCTACGTAAGGACGGCATATCTGCCGAAGTTATTCACGTGCCGACCATTAAGCCGTTAGACGACAAGACAATTATTGCCAGCGCCAAAAAGACCGGCGCCGTGGTGACCGCCGAAGAAGCCCAGATACGCGGCGGCCTTGGCGGGGCAGTGGCTGAGCTGTTAAGCGAAGAGCACCCGACCCGTATGCGCCGTATCGGTATGCTGGATCATTTTGGTGAATCCGGTACGCCCGACGAGCTATTCAAGCACTTTGGCTTGACCGGCACCCATATTGCCATGGCCGCCCACGACCTTCTTGGCCGCAAATAAAATTCGGCAGTATAAGCATAAGCTGTATACTGGGGGCATGGATACAACACAACTAGAAGATACTGCACACCAGCTGGTCGCCCCGGGCAAGGGCTTGCTAGCCGCTGACGAAAGCAATGCATCATGCCAAAAGCGTTTTGACGCTGTCGGCATTCCGTGCACCGAAGAGACTCGCCGCGAATACCGCGGTTTGCTACTCACCACGCCAGGCGCCCAGGATTTTATGAGCGGCGTTATTATGTTCGACGAAACGTTTTGGCAATCCACCGAAAAGGGTGTCATGTTCCGTGAATATCTTAAACACCACGATACCATTCCAGGTATTAAAGTAGACAAAGGCTTAATTGACCTGTCAGGATTCCCCGGTGAAAAACTCACCCAAGGTCTCGACGGCCTGCCTGAGCGCCTAGCGGCATACCACAGCGCCGGCGCCCGCTTTGCCAAATGGCGTTCAGTCATTACTATCGGTGACGGCATTCCAACCGACGAGTGCATCGGTGCCAACACATTTGTTTTAGCCCGCTACGCTCGTATTTGCCAGGACATGGGCATTGTGCCGATTGTTGAGCCGGAAGTATTATTCGACGGCAACCACACCATCGAGCAGACTGAAGCAGTTACCACCCGTGTCTACGAGTTACTGTTCCAGACCATGCGCGCCTTCCGGGTACACCTGCCTGGCGCCATCCTCAAGACCGGCATGGTATTGCCCGGCAAGGACAGTGGCGTTGCTATCGACCACGATGACGTTGCCGAGCGTACCGTCCGCGCCCTGCACGAACACGTTCCACAGGAATTAGGCGGTGTCGTATTCCTGAGCGGCGGTCAGACCACCAAAGATGCCTTTACCAACCTAAACCGCATTGCCCAACGCCGGCCGCACCCTTGGGGCGTGACATTCTCGTACTCCCGTGCGTTGCAAGACCCTGTACTCAAGGCTTGGGCTAAGAACCGTGACGACACCACCGAAACCCAGCAATTATTCCACCACCAGCTACAGTTGGCTTCTGCTGCCAGCAAAGGCGAACTCGACGAGTCGTTGCTCGACCACGATGCTTTTGTGTCCCACGCCCAAGACTTGTAAACCACAACAAATTTCCACAGCATTTGCCTTTGCTTTTCAAGGAGCTTGCACTAGGCTACTGCCATGAGCCTGACCAAGCAAAATTTAGCCGCCATTGGTAAACTTTTTGACGAACGATTCAATGCGAATTTTGATGCTAAATTCGACGAAAAGATGGAGCCCTACATGCAGCAGATCGCTGCTGGGTTTACTGAGGTGCACGAGCGTCTCAACACTATTGAATACGACCTGCACGAAGTAAAAGACGACCTGAAAGAGACGAAAGACATTGTCGGCAGAATAGAATTACAGCAGCGAGCGGTCGTGCGTGAAGACGAGCACGCCATACGTATTGAACGCCTGGAGCAGCATACCGGGCTGGCGCCGTATAGCTTGCCAAAAAGCCGGCTGGCGTGGCACAATAAGCGTAAGCAATAATAGCAATGAACCAGCGAAAGAGGGGCTATGCACCAGTTTGATGTCCTGAGTATTGGCGACATAGTGACAGATGCCTTTATTAAACTATTTGACGACCAGGCTCAGGTTGTCGAAAACGAGCAAGGCAAGTGGTTGGCAATGCCGTTCGGCACCAAATTGCCTTTTGACCACACTGAAGTTATCCGGGCTGTCGGCAATGCCGCTAACGGCGCGGTCGCTTTTGCGCGTCTTGGCCTCAAGACTGGTTTCGTCACTAACGTTGGCGGTGACTCCGAAGGCCGCGAGATGATTGACGCGCTGGGCAGACAAAAGGTCGACAACCGTTTTGTACGCATTAACCCCGGCAAGAAGAGTAACTACCACTACGTGCTGTGGTACAAAGAAGAACGCACCATACTTATCAAGCACGAAGAATACGATTACCACTGGCCCCATATTGCTAAGAACGAAGTGCCGCGTTGGGTGTACTTTAGCTCGATTAGCAAGAAAGCTATTCCGTACCATGACCTCGTGGCTGACTGGCTGGATGATAACCCCGAAACATACCTGGCCTTGCAGCCTGGAACTTTCCAGATGGAGGCCGGTGCTCATCGTCTACGCCGTTTATACAAACGTGCAGCGATCCTTATTTTGAACCGTGAAGAAGCTGTAATCGTCGGCGGCGGCAACCACGAAGACATCCACGACCTGTTTGATAAGCTGCACGCTCTAGGGCCACAAATTGTTATCATCACCGACGGGCCAAAGGGTGCATATGCCAGCGATGGCAAACAGCGCTTGCAAATGCCGCTTTACCCTGACCCGGGTCCGCCAGTCGATCGTACCGGCGCTGGTGATGCTTTTGCCTCAACCTTTGTTGCCGCAGCCGCCAAAGGCATGAACCTGGAAGATGCTTTGCGCTGGGCGCCTATTAATTCAATGAGTGTCGTCCAGAAAGTCGGCGCCCAAGCTGGCCTGCTTAAAGAAAAAGAATTGCTCCAGCTTTTACACAAAGCCCCCAGCAGCTACCGCCCCAAGAAGATTTAGCCTTCACCCGCCACAGGCCATAGCCGCATGAAGCGCTAGCGGGAAGATGCTGCTTGTGGTAACCTGGTAGGTGAAATGACACGTTTTTTGTCCGAAGCGTTGGGGGCGCAGGAACCGACATTTAGCCAGAGTATCCAGCAGTTAGAACAAGCTGCTGGCCGCCCTAGTACAGATATTCGGTTAACCAGTGAAATCATGCAGCGTATGCGCAGCAAAGTCGCGGAGCTTGGCTTGGATCCAGACGATACAACCGGCCCGGAACTGTATAGCGCACTGCATGAGCGGCTTAAAGCCGACGAAAGCACGCTGCGCAAGTCGCTGAGCATATCAGCGGACGCGTCGGCTGACGACATTGTCCAAAGCGTACAGCTGTTTTTAGAAAAGCACGAGATGCCTGGAAAGGTGTTTGCGCTTAAAGGCAGTGTCGCCAAGAAGTTGCTCAAAAAGAAAATTCCCAAAAATGCTATGAAGCGTTTGGGATACCGGTCGGCGGATTCAATGCTCAAGCATGAATCGGTTGCATCGTTATATGCCGCGGCGGTTATCGCCGAACCTGAAGCGTGGCGTCGTAGCTTTCGTGAACAATACGCCAAGCTTTCGCCGGGCGATTTTGAAATGCGTGACATTAGCATCGTTCATCCTAAGTCTAAGCGTTGGGAGCAGCTGGCCGCCGATTTTGTAACCGCTACTAAGCATAACGTCATGACTTTTTCTGAATTAGGCGCCGTGGTACTGCTGCCATTGCAGGACGCCGTTGATGGCCTGGCCATTACTACCATGCTGTTAACGCTCGAAGAAATGAACGGCATCCGGGCGCATAGCTCGTATGCCAAGCTGCAACAAGTTAAGCCTGACTTCGGTAAAGTTATCCAGGAATCATCGGTCAGCGAACCGATGACGACTGCAACCTTGGCCGGGCAGATCGTGCCATGGCGCATGATCCAGCGCTACTATGCCCGCTTTACGAATGCCTATCACCCCGAAATATTTGAACCGCATGTCCAATCCGAAGACCTTCAGTGGTGCGCGCCGGAAGCGTTCTTGGCGTCCATCGAGCCGTCCTTGTCGTTTTGGCAAGACACCCAATGCCTCGGCCTGCTGCACGAAGGCGAAGTCGTGTCGTGTAATGCGCTGGATATTGCCCTGAGCTACTGCAACCACTTGCCGTTTGCCGACCGGATCGTGCATTTTGTGCGCGATAACGTCTGGCATGAGCTGATGATGCGTTATTTGAACCAAGAAAATTTGGAACGCGCCGTGCACCAGCAACTGTCGAATGAGTTGTCACAGCCACTGGCGCTGGCAGAACAAGAAGCATACAATGAAGCATAAGGAATTTGAGAACTAATATGGCACCGAACCTCGACGAATTAAAATATCTGCGTTACTCCATCTGCGTGTCTGGCGCCGCCGCTGGGCCGACAGTTAAAGCCGACCACGAAGTGGCCAAGCAGGCTGGTGAGGCTATCGCCCGCAGCGGGCACATCTTAACGACTGGCGCGACGGTCGGCCTACCGTATTTTGCCGCCTTGGGCGCCAAAGAAAAGGGTGGAGTAAGCATTGGCTTTTCGCCGGCCAGCAGCCTGCGCGAGCATGTGCTCAAATACCGCTTGCCGTACGACGTCTTCGATTTTATTAATTTCACCGGACTCAATTATGTCGGCCGCGACCTGTACTTGGTACAGAGCAGTAATGCGGTCATTACTATTGGCGGGCGTTTCGGCAGTCTACACGAATTTACATCGGCCCTTGAAGCCCACAAGCCTTGCGGCGTACTTATTGGCAGTGGCGGCGCCGCTGATGTTATCCCGGAACTCATGAAGATTCTGCCGCCCCCAGCCAACGACTTAGTCGTCTATGATTCTGACCCGGAACGCCTGGTCAAAAAAATTATTGCAATCCTTGATGATAAATATAAAGACATCAACGACCAGCTAAAGTATCACAACCATCACTGGTTCTTGCGTGAAACGTCAACCAACCCACCGCCCCACGCGGGATAGGACCCTATGTTTAACAAGGCGATGCTACACATGAACCCCAAAGAAAAAAAGGAACTCGCCATTAGCGAGATTGTGCTTATTACCTTGGGGGTCATCGGCCTTGCCGTAGTGTTATGGCTGGCCTGGTTCAGGCCGACCGATAAAAAAATGGTTAGCTCTTACCAAACATGTACCGCCGCCGGCAATGCCATCTTGGACAGTTACCCATCGGTATGTGTCACTAAAGGCGGCCAGCGTTTCGTGAACCCCAAAGAGAAAGTAACGCTGCCAGCCGCGCCATCTGCCGACCAACAAGCGCAAACCACGCCCGACCAAAAATACCTAACGGTCAACGAGTGGGGCGTGCGCGTGCCGCTTACTGTCGAGACCATCGACCTCAAATATACCTATACTAAAAACGACAACGAGTATGCCCGGTTTACCTTCCAGCGGCTGGAAGACATCGGTATTTGCAAGGATGACGTTGGCGTGGCTATGTCGCGCACCGCGACCGAAAACCAGGCCCCGTTCAGTATTGACAACCCGGAACCAATCGCTCACATCGGCGCTTACTATTACTATGCGGCCTACGGCGGTTCCCCCTGTTATGACAGTAATAATGCCGACCAAATGAAAGTAGTGAATGCCATCAGCCCCGATACTAACCTGACAACGACCGTCAAACAGTTACTGCAAAAACTCCAGTCAGCAACATAGCCAGAAAATGGTATACTATAAGGATGGCAAAATTCCAGCTCAAGAGTAATTACCAGGCGCTCGGCGACCAGCCGGCGGCTATTGCGCAGCTTACCAAGGGTATTAATGACGGGCTGCGGGAGCAGACGTTATTGGGTGTAACCGGTTCCGGTAAGACGTTCACCATGGCGAATCTTATCCAGAATACCGGCAAACCGACGCTGGTGTTATCGCACAACAAAACATTGGCGGCACAGCTGTATGGGGAGTTTAAGAATTTTTTCCCGGAAAACGCTGTGCATTATTTTGTAAGCTACTTCGATTATTACCAACCGGAAGCTTACATTGCCCGCTCCGACACCTATATTGAAAAAGATTCGCAGATTAACGAAGAAATTGACCGGCTGCGTCACGCTGCAACCGATGCGCTGCTGTCGCGCCAGGATGTCATCATCGTCGCCAGTGTTAGCTGCATCTACGGCATTGGTTCAGTCGAAGACTACGACGGGTTAAGCATTAAGGTCAAAGTTGGTGAACGCCGGGTGCGTGACAAGTTTATGCGTCATCTGAGCGACATTCAGTACCAGCGTAATGATATTGATTTTCACCGCAGTACGTTCCGCGTACGTGGCGACGTCGTTGATGTATTCCCGGCTGGCGAAGAAGTCGCCTATCGCGTGGAGTTTTTCGGCGATGAAGTCGAGCGTATTTTAAAAATCGACCCGCTGACCGGTGAAATTTTAGGCAAGCCGGACACATTCAGTGTTTTTCCGGGTTCACACTACGTGACGCCCGCCGACAAACTCAAAGTGGCCTTGGGTCAGATTGAGGACGAACTGCGGCAGCGTCTGGCGCAGTTCAAGCAAGAAGGCAAGCTGCTGGAAGCTCAGCGTCTGGAGCAGCGCACCCGTTTTGATATCGAAATGTTGGAAGAAACCGGGTTTGTGAAGGGCATCGAAAACTACAGCCGCTACCTGACCAACCGTCAGCCGGGCGAGCAACCGGCAACATTACTTGATTATTACCCAGACGACTTTTTAATGCTGGTCGACGAATCGCACATGACCATGCCGCAGATCCGCGGTATGTACCACGGCGACCGCGCCCGCAAAGAGGCGTTGGTAGAATACGGTTTCCGTTTGCCAAGCGCTCTCGACAACCGCCCGCTGACGTTTACCGAATTCGAGAAACACGTCAACCAAGCGGTCTATGTCAGCGCCACCCCGGCTGAATATGAACTCAGCCGGAGCCCGGCGCCGGCCCAGCAAGTTATCCGTCCGACCGGTTTGCTCGACCCGCCAATCGAAATCCGCCCGGTGGACGGCCAGATCGACGACTTGATTGCCGAAATCCGCCTTACTATAGCCAAGCACGAACGCGTATTGGTTACGACACTCACCAAGCGCATGAGCGAAGATTTGTCTGATTACCTCAAGGAACTCGGCATAAAAGTCGCCTACCTGCACAGTGATGTCGACACCCTGGACCGCACCGATATCTTGCGTGATTTGCGTTTGGGCGTGTACGACGTTTTGGTCGGTATTAACCTGTTACGCGAGGGGCTGGACCTGCCCGAAGTTTCGTTGGTAGCGATATTGGACGCCGACAAAGAGGGCTTCCTGCGCAGTGAGCAGGCGCTGATTCAGACCGTCGGCCGTGCCGCCCGCCACGTTGATGGTCACGTTATTATGTATGCCGACCGCGTAACCAAGAGTATGCAAAAGACCTTGGACGAAACGACCCGCCGCCGCGCCATCCAGGAAAAGTACAACCAGGATCACGGCATTACCCCCGAAGGTATTATTCGCGCCATTGAAAAGGGCATGCGCCCTGAGCTGTCAGATGAAGCCAAGCGCCCCAAGCTCGACCTTAAAAAGATCCCCAAAGACGAATACAAAACGTTGCTCAAAGACCTCAACGCCCAAATGGACCTGGCCGCCGCCAACTTACAATTCGAACAGGCTGCCGAACTGCGCGACATGATCGCCGACGTTAAAGCCAGAATGTAGAAGGCCGCGCTACGCTGGCGGCCAGACTGGCTGCCAGCCTTGAGCCATCGCCTGATCATGGGTGAGTAGCGGGCTGAACACTGCTTCCGGGATTGCGGTTGCCGCGGAGCTGCAAAATTCCGATCCGGCTTCATCGGTTATTTGTACGCTGAATGCCACGCTTTGCCCGCCAATGCCAAGCGCGACTGTTTCTTTTTTGCCGCTGTCTTCTGTAGAGATTGGTATAGGGTTGCTGTTATGCCAATCGGTTTCTGATTTTCCCGGCCGGGCGCCGGTCTCGTAACCGACAATGACGCCGCCAAGCTTGAACTTTTTATTAGGTATAGATATGGTGATTTGCGCGCCATGAAGCCAGGTAGATTGGTCATGGTCATTCACTGCTGAGCCGTCGCCGGGATATGCGTCGCTGATTGCACGCGGAGAACTACAGTATTCAGTCTGGTGTTTGCCCGAACAACCAGCGGCCGGAACTACAAATGCTACTCCTACGCCCAGTGTGGCGGCTACTGCTTTTAAATGATTTGGCCGGCGCCTATTCATGCAAATAGTATGACATACAGCTATTGTTGACTGGCAATTGGTATACTAAAACCAAGCATGAAAATCATCGATCATCGCAAATTCCAACACAAGGCAAAGGCGCCTCGCCCCTGGGTACGTTATTCGTTGATAGGCCTGGCTGCGGTAGTGGGATTATTTTTGTTGAGCAACGGTGTTATGTGGGCCATGTACCGCGGCAAAGTGTTGCCTAATTACCGGCTCGGCACAGCTGATGTGGGCGGTACATCATTTACGGAATTACATACACGTTTGAGCAATGACGCGCTGCTGCCGCAGCAAGTGACGCTAACGGCTGGCGCTGCGACCATCAAGCTGGCCCCGGCCGATATCGGCATGCACGCCGACGCCATAGCCAGTACTGCCGCGCTCAAAAAGTCGAGGCCGCTATTGCCGCTGCTAAGCTTGTTTACGCATCACACCGTAGCTTTAACGATGCGTGTCGACGCGGCCCAGTATGCAGCCGGAGCTGCGAAAACCGCTGCAGCCTTTAATAAGCCGCCCACCCCCAACCGCATACTATTTAACGGTCAAGCGTTTGCTATTGCCGCGCCAAGTGACGGGTTGCAGATAAATACTGCCTTATTACAAGGTTTGCTTAAGGCCAAATTGCAACAAGGTGTATCTATCGTTGCCGTGCCGACCGCTGCCGCCAAAGCCCCGGCGCCCACTGATCTGAATGGCGAACTACAAAAATTACAAAAACAGCTTGAGCTAAAAGTCAGTTTTGCCTATGGCGGCAAAACCATCACCCCGGCCGCCAATGACATTGGCAAGTGGTACGCCGCAGATGGGCAAACAATGGTGCTATCCGACAATTTGATGGGGGCATATCTTGATAACATTACAGCTGCGCCGGCTAATCGCAGCGATTTGTTATTGGCTGTGCGCTACGCGCTGAGTAAAAATCAGACGCTCAACTTTGCTGTAGTGCCCAAAGGTAGTGTGACGCATACCTATTGCACGGCGACTCGTGGTGCCAGCGAGGCGGCCCTTGACGAGATGATTGGCAAGCTGGCGGCGACCTATGCCGATACCCGCGGCTGGAACGCCGGGGGCAAAATGGCCTTCGCCCACGTCGCGGCCGGCTGCGAATATACCGTGTGGCTGAGCGCAGCCGGCCAAATGACCAGCTTTGGAACGATTTGCGATGATTATTATAATTGTCAGGTTGGCGGCAGCGTAGTGGTCAACGACGACCGCTGGACACAAGCTACGCCGCCCTGGAACGCCACTGGCGGGTCGATAGAAGAGTACCGGACGCTGATTATTGACCATGAAACCGGCCACCGCCTAGGTTTTTACGACAATCCGGCCTGCCCGGCAGCGGGCGGCCCGGCGCCCGTTATGATGCAGCAATCAATCGACCTGCATGGCTGCGTATTCAACCGCTGGCCAACGCCTGTGGAACTTTCGGCTGTCTTGGCGAAAAATGGGCTGTAACCCTTATACAACATCGTGAAATCTGATATAGTTATGTAAATATGGCAGATTTAACACGTGAAGATGTATTAAAATTGGCCCGGTTAGCCCGGCTGACTATCACCGATGAAGAGGTAGAGAAGTACCGTACTGAGCTGAGTGAAATCCTACAGTATGTTGATTTACTCCAGAATGCTGATGTAACCGGCCTGACGCCGACCTCCCAGGTAACCGGCCTGACTAATGTAATGCGTGACGACGAGGTCATCGACTACGGCGTTAGCGCTGACGAATTATTGCGGAAAGTACCCAACAAGGAAGGCCGCCTTATTAAAGTGAAAAGGATGATTGGATGAGCCAATGGCTTCCTATCGCTGATCTGGCCGCCAAAGTGCAAGCCGGTGAGCTGAAGGCATCTGACCTGGTGGAGCAGGCGCTGCGTACTATTGACCAAAAGCAAGAATATAACGCCATCATTGCCACCACCGCTGAACGCGCCCGCGAGCGCGCCGCCAGTATTGATGCGGCGGCTAAAAACGGGCAGCCGGTGGGGCGCCTTGCCGGCGTCCCGTTTATTGCTAAGGACAACTACCTGGTGTTTGGCGCCGACACGACCGCCGCTAGCAATATGCTGCGCGGTTTCGAAGCCTCATACCAATCAACCGTCATAAACAAGCTAGAAGCCGAAGGCGCTATCTGCGTCGCCAAGGCCAACCTTGACGCTTTTGCTCATGGCGCTTCCACTGAAAACAGCGATTTCTTTACGACCAAAAATCCGCACGATATGGAACGCGTTTCCGGCGGTTCATCAGGCGGTTCAGCGACAGCGGTCGTGCTTGATATGGCGCCGTTTGCGCTCGGCAGCGATACTGGCGGTTCAATCCGCCAGCCCTCCAGTTTTGTCGGTTGCATCGGCTTCAAGCCGACATATGGCTCAGTTTCCCGCTACGGTATCGTGGCCATGGCCAGCAGCACCGACGTCGCCGGCCCCCTGGCCCGCACCGTCGAAGACGCCGCTATTGTATATGATGTTATGGCCGGCCGTGATCCGTTCGACGGCACAACTATCGAGCGCGACGAGCAAGGCTACGTCAATCTTTCTGCCAGCATCAAGGGCAAAAAGGTCGGCGTCATCAAAGAGTGGATGGCTGAAGGCTTGGACGAAGGCGTCAAAGCCCAAGTACAGTCGGCAGTCGAAAAACTGAAAGCCGCCGGCGCCGAAATTACTGAAGTCAGCCTGCCGTCGCTGCCATTAGCGCTCGCCG
>DASYJQ010000216.1:0-11810 GCA_035996265.1 Saccharimonadales bacterium (SeqCode) | reverse complement strand
GAGCACAGCATTCCTACGCTGATTATACCAACTTCTACCGGTTTTAGGCGTGGTTTTCATCACCTTTCGTACTGCCGTTCAGCTCACGTTCAGCCGCCTTCATGCTCAGCTGCAAACGGCCGCGGTCATCGATGGCAACTAACTTGACGTTTACTTTGTCGCCTTCTTTGACGACATCGCTCGGTTTTTCAACGCGTTCTTCTTTCATTTCACTGACGTGCACCAGGCCGTCTTTGCCGGGCATAATCTGTACGAAGGCGCCAAAGTCCATGACGCTGACAACCGGTGCGTCACGGTAGATCTTGCCAACCTCTGGTTCGGCTGTCAAGCCTTGGATCCAGTCGATTGCCTTCTGAATGCTGGCGCCGTCAGGGCTGGAAATCATAACCGTACCGTCGTCTTTGATGTCGATGTCGGTGTTCGTTTCGGCGGTAATGCGCTGAATGGTCTCGCCGCCCTTACCGATAACTTCGCGGATCTTGTCCGGGTTGATCTTGATGCTCTCAACACGAGGCGCGTACGGGCTCATTTCCTTGCGCGGTTCAGCGAGCGTGGTCAGCATGTGCTCCAGGATGTGGGCACGGCCCTCTTTGCCCTGTAGCAACGCCTTCTTAAGGGTTTCTACCGGCAAGCCGTGAACCTTCATGTCCATTTGCAGGGCGGTAATGCCCTTGCTGGTACCGGCGGTCTTGAAGTCCATGTCACCGGCAAAGTCTTCGGCGTCGGCGATGTCGCTCAAGATGATAACTTTGTCGCCTTCAATCATCAGGCCCATGGCGATACCGCTGACTGGTGCGGTTAGGGGTACGCCGGCGTCCATCATGGCTAAACAGCTGCTGCAAATTGCGGCCTGGCTGGTTGAACCGTTCTGGCTCATGATCTCAGTCACGCTGCGGATTGCGTACGGGAAGACGTCTTCGGCCGGCAGAACCGGCAAAAGTGCGCGTTCCGCAAGGGCGCTGTGGCCGATTTCGCGGCGGCCCGGGCTACCGAGACGCTTAATTTCGCCAACGGTGTAGCCGGGAGCATTGTAATGGTGCATAAAGCGCTTCTCTTCGGCGCGCTCCATGGTGTCGATCATCTGGGCGTAGCTCAATGGCGCCAAAGTGACGACGTTTAACGCCTGGGTCAAACCGCGGGTAAATAATGCGGAACCGTGGGCGCGAGGCAGTAAAGCAACTTCGCTGGACAGTTCACGGACGTGGGTAAAGTCGCGGCCGTCGGGGCGCACGCCGTCTTGCAGGATGCCTTTGCGGACATCTTTGTTGGCAGCGCTGGCGAAGGCGTCTTCGTAGTCGCGCTTGGCTTTGTCCCAGTCATCACCGAGCATGTCGGCAAAGTGCGCCATGAGGTCTTCGCGCAGGACGTGCATACGCTGGTGGCGTTCAGCCATCGGCGCGCGCAATTTTTCGCCCATTTTGCCATCCAGGTAGGAGTCGACTTCTTTTTGGACGTCTTCGGCGGGTAAGCTGAGTTCGTATTCCATGGGAGTAACGCCAACCTTGGCGACCAGGTCTTTTTGCAGCTGGATGGCCGGCTGGATGGCTTCTTGCGCCCAAGCCAGTACGTCGGCGACTTGCTCTTCGGATACTTCGTTGGCACCGGCTTCTACCATCATAATGCCGTGTTCATTACCGGCGACGACGAGGTCGAGGTCGTTAGTAGTCATTTCGGCCAATGGCAGGAAGGCTTCGGGCTTGCCATCTTTGAGGCCGATGCGGATACCGGCAACCGGGCCTTCAAATGGCGCGCCGGTCAGCATAAAAGCGGTACTCATGGCAATCATAGCCACCATGTCCGGGCGGAATGCCGGATCGGTGCTGAGTACGGTCGCGACGCCTTGTGCTTCGTGGCGGTAGCCTTTTGGCCACAGCGGGCGAATTGGCCGGTCGATCAAACGTCCGATCAAAATAGCTTCCTCGCTGGGACGGCCTTCGCGCTTAATAAAGCGGCTGCCACTGATCTTGCCGGAAGCGTAAAATTTCTCTTCGTAGTCGATGCTTAATGGAAAGTAGTCGAAACCCGCCAGCGGCTTGCCGCTGACCATAGCGGTACCAAGTACGACGGTGTCGCCGTAGCGTACGATAACGCTGGCGCTGGTCCGAAAACCAACGCGGTTAACCTCAAGCGATAGCTTGCGGCCGCAAAAATCAGTCTCTACGCTGATTATGTCTTTTCCATAAGGGTTTATTGTCTGTCCCATCCGTTCCCTTTCAAGTCCTGAATTCCCGTTGTAACGGGCACAGTGCAAATATATGGCAGCCCTTGTGCGTTATATGGCGCTATATATCTGACCTCTGCCCGCTAGATGAAATCCTAGGTAGTTAATGTGCACAAGCTTGGAGCCTCGATTCTCGAGGCCACCGGTCTATGCACTAGCGGCGAATGCCGAGCTTCTTGATGAGGTCCAAGTAGGCTTGGCCGTCTTTGTCAGCTACGTACTGGAGGGCGCGCTTGCGCTTGCCAACCAATTGCAACAGACCGCGACGTGCAGCAAAGTCATGCTTGTTGATCTTGAGGTGCTCGGTTAATTCTTTAATACGTTCGGTAAAAATACCTGCCTGTACAGCAGCCGAACCCGTGTCGTTTTTACTAGATTGCAGGCTACTAACGACGACCTGTTTTTTCTCGGTTGAAATCATACTAGAGGGATTGTACCAGATGAAGGAGTTTGGTGCAAGGTGTTTGTCGGTGTAGCGTCAGCTTAGCTGGCGTGGTTAGTTAAACTGAAATTAACTCTGCAGTAACAACAATACGCTGTTCGTAACTTTTCGATGTCCTATTAAACGTGCCGCCACAAGTGATGATGTTAAGCTCGCTCACAACCGTGGGTTCTTGGGAAAATAATGTTTTGACGGCGTCTTCGGCATTGACGGAATTGATGTACCGAACGCGGTATGTCAGTACCGTTCCGTCGCCGCGCTCCACAGTGAATTGGTCGGCCACCTTGAGCTTGTTTAAGTTTTTGAATATACCAGGGCTGCTCAGGCCATCAACGTGGCCATCTATAATGCTTAGCCCTTGCTGGCCGGGCAAGACACTATTGACGTACCAGCCAGCCAGGTTAACGTTATTCGGCGCGGCGACCTGGTTGTTCTGGTCAATGCCCATCTTTTGGATAAATCCCTGGGCGCCGATTGTCGGCAAACTGATATATTTGGGCTCTTCTGGGCCGGCAGTCGATACATATGCAGCCTTGACCACTGGCGCTTCACTGGGGTGAGCTGTGGTATGAGCTACTACGTTTTTGATGCTGGGTGGGTACGTTTGGATATGCGGCTTACGACTGATATACAAGGCAGCGGCGCCACTCCCTGCGAGGATTAACAAACCGGCTGTTGCGGCAAAAACGTAGCGACGGCTCATGTGCAATCTCATTACTTTAGTCTATACCATCGCCGGCCGGCCCTGGGCGCGCAATGCCCCGTACGCTCTGCTACACTTAGGGGAACAATGGGTACGTTACAAATGTATTGGCAGCGAACCACACGATACCTAAGAGTGCATCACCGCCCAATATACGCATGGTGCGCGGTGATAATCCTACTGGCATCAACGGTAGGATGGTCAATTGCTAGTGCACGCTTACAACAGGGGAATGCCGATCAATTGGTAAGCGGTTTCTTGTTCGAAAACGACCGCACGTTTACCGGCGCCACCTTCCCTGCTTCGCATACGCAGCTTATCAAATGGCCATTGTTTGCCGCACTGCGGCTATTTGGGTTCTCTGCTGGAATATATCTGGTGTTGACGGTTCTGCTGACGATTGCCACCGTCGGAGCTTTTGCTTACATACTATATCGGGTCAACAAAAACCTGTTAATCTTCGGTACGCTGTGCTTGGGTCTTGCATCAGTACTAGTACTGATCCCCGTCCAAATTTTTGATGGCGTAACGGCACCGCTCAACATAGCCATGCTAACCGGACGAAATATGGAATATATCGTCTATCTCGGCGCGCTAGCTCTGTTTATACAGGCGCAGCAATTCGCAAGCTGGCGATTTTTGGCGGCTACGTTTTTAGCCACGCTACTGGCCGCCAGTGACCATTTATTTTTAATACTTAGCCTTGGTGGTGCGACATCGTTATTTATTACAGCCTGGCTGCTGGGCCATCGCCAATTGCATGATGCTGCCAAACGATGGCTAGCAGGAAGCGCAGCGGCGGGGGCCGGAGCGGCCTTGCTGCAGGCAGTTATCGGGCGTGTAACGCACATTGTAAATGATCCACTGCCCTACGGCGCGCTTAACAGTTGGCATGCTATCTGGCCTGGCATAGTTGGCACGGCCAAAGCGTTGGGTTTAAACGCAGGGTTGACCATGCGGGCCGGGCTACTGACTATTCTGCCTGTGCTACTCAACGCCGCTGTGGTTATTGGGGTCGCAGTTGCAGCGTACTGGCTGGCCAAAAAGATATATGCGCTCAAAGGCCGGCCAACCGTACGCTTGCCAGATGCCGTTTTACTGGCGACAATGGCCGCTACAACAGCCGTAGTCGCCATTGTCACCTACGCTCTGACGAACCAGCCGTACGTCGAACACGCCCGCTACCTAACAATCGTCCTGTTCACTAGTTTCGTCACTCTTGCCGTTTACCTGCGAAACAGCAGGCAGTTAAATGCGCACATGCTGGCCGCACTGGGCATCGCGGCCGTAGCGGCCGTAGCCTTAGGTCTGTTTGGCACAATCCGGCATACCAACCAGCTGTTGGCCCATGATCGCCTTCGGCAACGTAATCAACGTATTGCCCTGCTACTAAAGACACATCCTGTCGAGCTACTCGTTGGCGACTATTGGCGCGTTTTCCCGGTTAAATTACTGAGCGCCGCCGCTCGCCAGGCAGTAGTACCGCTCGACGGTTGTGTTGCAAACGTACAATTATTGAATAGTGCGGCGTGGCGCCCTGACCTGCGCCGCCACAGTTTTGCCTATATATTGCCGTTGCGCTCGCTCAGCATTGCGACACCACGCTGTTCTAGGCAAAATGTAACCTTACTGTACGGCCCACCCACCTCAACAGCCGTGATCGCCGGCAACCAACGTCACCCAGAGGAATTACTACTGTTTTATGATGAAGGGGCTTACGACAGATAAATAGGTGTTACCGTGCCGTGCCGCCCAGGCCGGTGTTTGGCGCGCCAATGCTTGGCCGGGCAATGCCGACTGGATCAACAATCACGCCGTCCGCGACGCCATCCTGGTCGAATAGGCCGCCGTCGGTAATTTGATATGTGGCTTTAGCAACTGGCTGACCGCCAATAGTAGCGCTTGTTATAGTAACAGCTGGCATCGTTTGGTAGGCATGGGTGGTGGCATTATATTTACGCAACACTAAGGTGCTATCCACAGGCAAACCGTAATAATACTGGCTAACAATAGCTGTTGCGCCGGCAATGCCGCAATGCAGCGTGAAACTAAACAGACCTTCCGGATAACTAAAAGCACTGTCCTTATAGGCCGCAGGTGCAGGCGTGATGGAAACGCCGGTACTGGAGCCGCAACTGGACTGTAACACGGCGTATTTACTGGTGATCGGATCAATCAGGCTCGTGACGTTAGGCTGAGTGGCATCGGGTATGCTGTCGCCGTTGCTGTCGCCGCTATTCGGCCCACTGTTTTCGATAGTGTTCACTGACCCATCGTTGTCGTTGTCGGTGGTCTGTACAGGTTGCCAGGAGCCAAACGAGGAATAAAAGCCGTCATCTGGCGTAATTGCTGTTTCGCCCGTTCCATCACTATTCATGTAGTACATGCTTTGGCTGGAACTGCCTACGCCGGAGTCGTCAAATAATATCTTCGTTCCGTCCGGAGACCAACTGGGATCGTTAGTGTTGGTGCCGGTGGTAGGAAGGAGTTGAAGATTAGTACCGTCAGGGTTCATGGTGGCGATGTGGTTATCATAGAGCGTCGGAGCGTATATAAACAGTATTTTGGTTCCACCCGGAGACCAACTGGCGCGCTGGTGCGCATGCGGATCATTGGTAAATTGGCTTTGGTTTGTGCCGTCCGGGTTCACCAGACAGAGTTGGTCGTGACTCCCATCCCAGCAAGTGTAGATAATACTGCTACCATCGGGCTTCCAGCTGGGCGTTGAGTCAGATGTGCCGTTAGTTATCTGGTGTTGCCCGCTGCCATCGGCATTCATGACAACTATGCCGGTATTACCCCCGCCGCTAGGAGTTACTCCAAAAGCTATTTTGGTTCCATCTGGTGACCATTGCGGGTCGAAGTTTACGTTGGCATCGTTGGTGAGGTTAACCTTATTACTACCATCGCTATGCATAATAAGTATCTGTGCGTTGCCGTCGTTATTGACGTCTGAAACATAGGCTATCTTGCTGCCGTCGGGCGACCAAACGGGTTCTAGACTAAAGAAAGTGTCATTTGTTAGTTGCTGTTGGCCAGACCCGTCAGCATTTATGCTATAAACTTGGTCCGTCGTTTGGTCGAATAATGAATAGGCAATGCGCCCGTTGGTTGCGCTATAGACATGTGCATGGCCGCGGGATAGCACGCCAGACACGCAGAGCAACAGGACTCCGGTTGTGACTCCCCCTACACATAGCGCTCGTTTACTCAGTTTCATACGCATGGATTACTTAACAGTATAGCGCTAAAAGCGTAAACAAAATAAAGTGAATTCACTTTCCCTGTTAAGAGAATCGGAGTGTGGCGTTGATCTTCTCGGCCGTCAGCCCGTCCATAGACACAGCGTCTTCAATAAGAAACCCGCCAACCCGCGTCCGCCGCAGCGCTGGCATATATGCCCCGGTGCCGAGCATTGTGCCGATGTCTTCTACCAGCGTGCGGATGTACGTACCGCTCCCCACATGGGTCGTAAAGTGGATGTCCGGATATTCGTACTTCGTGAGGATGATGCGGTCGATGTGGGCCGGGCGGGCTTCCATTTTAGGAGCCTTGCCTTCGCGGGCTAGCTTGTAGGCGCGTTGGCCGTCTATCTTGATGGCTGAAAACACCGGCGGCACCTGCATGATGTCGCCTTCAAAACGGGCTAGCGCGATATGGATCTCTTCGATGGTCGGCTGGCGGTCAGACACAACGGTCTTCTCACCCTCTTCGTCACCGGTGGTGCTGGTCTGCCCTAAACGCATAACAACTTCGTACGTCTTATCCAGCTTGGTAAGCTGCGTGGCTTTTTTGGTGTAATTGCCCAATAACAGCACGAGCAAACCGGTGGCCAATGGATCGAGTGTGCCGGTGTGCCCTACCGGGAAGCGCTTCTTATTAGAAGTGCTCAAGCCGGACTGGCTCACCATGCGCCGAACCTTGCCGACGACGTCAAAGCTGGTCCAACCGGCAGGTTTATCTACAAGTAATATACCGTTCATTACCGCTAGCATACCACATTAACGGGGGGCCGGAATTTTAGACCTTAGCTTAGTTGCTGAGGTGCTGGCGGCATCATTGGCGGCGGCACTGGCGGCGGAGCGTTCGGGTCGAATGGTGCGGCCGGTGCTGGATTCTGCAAGTCGTGCAACGGGTCGCCCAATGGCTGGGCGTTCAGCGCCTGAATCGGCTCCGGCGGCTGTCCTGGTTGCCCGGCAATCGCTTGCATAACAGCGTTACGCGCGCTGTCGACATCGACGGAGGGGTTAATTTGCGCGGGAGCGGCTGGTGCTGGCGGCGCTATCGGTAATACCAAATCCGGCTCAACGCCCGGCGCCGGAGCGGCGGGGGTAGCGGGCACGGCTGGCGAATCAATATGCGGGCTGTGTACATTCTGCTCTAGCTCGCTCAATGTTTGACTAGGCGGTTGGGGAGGTATTTGCAACGGCTGGGGCGCGGGGGCTGGGACCGGAGCGGGGGCTGGCGGAGCCTGCGGCGCCACGGTGTTCGGCATGACAAACGGTGTCGGCGCGGGTACGGGAGCTGGCGGTGGCGGAGGTGGTGGGGGCGGTGCAACCGTAGGAGTTACCACTGTGGGCTGCTGCGGCACAAATGGAGCTGATTGCTGAATTGGCGAAGGCGGCGTGGCGCTCGGCGCTTCAAACGGCGACGGATACGGGGTCGACTCCTGGCTGACACTGGAAACACTGCTAATAATCGGTGGCGGTGGACCGGCCGGGGCTGCCGGGGTTGAAAACGGGCTTGCCCGCTGTAGCAGACCGCTGTTACTCGGAGCGGCCGTGTTTAATGGGTCGCCCGCCGGTTTCTCTTCGTCATCTTCAGGAAGAACGCTGGCGGTCAGCTGCCCGCCCATACTTGGCGGTTCCATAATCATGTGCTGAGCTTCCATGTGCTTCGTAGGATCAATGTTACCCTTAACCTCTTCCGGCGCGTCGCGAAGATTGCGCAATGAACCTTGTTCGTCAATGTTGATCTGCGCGAGTTCGGGTTCTTTGGGTTCGTCGTCGCTTTCTAGCGCACTAACATCGGTGTTATGCGAGATTTCAAGCGTACCATCATCAGCCTGGGGGGGTTCGGCGGTTGCTGTCTTAATAGGCGCAGCATGCTGTTCTTCCGCCTTCGGCGGCTCGGGTTGGCGCAACGGTGCGGCGGGGGGTGGCGGCGGTGGCGGGGGTGCAACCGGCTTCGGCGTCAACTTTGTGGCAACCAGCTGTTGGTTGGCACCGGCGGCCATCAGTTCGGCGCTGAGAGTCATGGTGGCTGGGATAGTCTTGTCATTACTAAAGCGCTCGGTTTCGGCAACGATACCGGTCAACAGCGCTGTTGACATCTGTTCGTCTAATAATTCTTTGCCCAGGCCGTCAACAACCAGTTCGGCAACCAGTTCGGAGAGACTGCTGGCCTTCGGCTCCAGCCAGTTAATGGTACCCAGTTCCCCGCCCGGCTTGACGTTAATAGTCGTTACCGTGGCGTCATGCAAAATACGGCCGTGGGATGTAATAGCCTGGTCCAGGTCATTTTGGGCGTGAACGCCAAGCGCCACAACGGCGTCAACGTTAAAGTCGCCTTGGGAAAACTCCAGGTCTTTATTACTAATAGACGTCTTGTACGGCGTAATAAAAATCTTAACGACTTTGTCTTCAACTTTATAGCGCAGTTTGTCTGCTTTGGCTTTGTCGAGCGAAATGATAAAGTCGCGCAGGCTATCGGTGTTTTTTTCGATAGTTTTTTCGGGCTGTAGGAATTCAATGGTACTCGGTACGGCGCCGCTAAAAACAGCGGTGGCGTGCTTGTTCATCTTGTTCAATGCCAAAGTAAGGCCAATGCACGAGGCTAATTGGTCTACCGACGGGTTATTGCTAACCGTCACTAAAATATTATTTGCTTCTTTGAGCCGGTCCGTTAGTGCCTGTTTTGCATCCATGTTTGTGTTATACCTATCTGTAAGGTCAGCGTACCACATAAGCATAAACGTGTCGATAGTTTACTTGTGCAATTTGCAAAAAGTACTCACCTCTAGTACTATAAGTGGCGATAATATAACAACAAAGGTACGAAAAATGCCCATCATCAAATCAGCAAAGAAGCGTGTACGCGTCAGCACCAAGGCTGCCGTCCGTAATAGTAAGACCAAGCGTTCCCTGAAGGGTGCTCTTAAGGCCTTCCACGCTGCCGTCACCGGCGGTTCTAAAGATGCTCGCAAAGCAGAGAGCAAAGCCCACAGTGCTTTGGACACAGCCGCTAAAAAAGGCCTGCTGCACAAGAACAAAGTAGCCCGCAAGAAGAGCCAGCTGGCCCGCGCCGCTAAAGCCACGGCTGCCGCTCCTGCCAAAAAAGCCGCCGTTAAGAAGACTGCCGCCAAGAAACCCGCTGCCAAAAAGGCAGTGGCCAAAAAAACGACTAAGAAATAGTTAGCGCCTTCCGGCACGCACGGCCGCAGCACCTATATGGCGCTGCGGTTTTCTTTTGTGCCGGCCCTCGGGGCGGCGATGCTCGGGGCTGTGGCTTCCTGGTTGGCGACTAGCCGCCGCGCGCTTCCGTAACTGCGGGATCATGACTGCGACGTGGCCGGCCGCCGTAAAAGCCGCCGACACCGCATCTTTTTTATACTCGGCAGACTCATCCTGCAGGTGTTTGGTTTCCTGCTCAATGATGTAGTCAAACATCTCGAACGAGTTAGGGCCCCACTCCTCATCAAGGAGCGTAAAAAACACCTGCCATTCAGTAGAAGCTGGCGGGCTCGTATAGGCGTGTAGCGCGGCCTTAAGAAGCTGATTCTTATCTTGGAACATGCGACGGTGTTGGGTAGACGTCAGCATGCCGGCTAGCATCCGGCGGTAACCGTCATACGCGCCATCATCACGACGCTGGTCGGGATCAATCACACCCGGTTGGCCGTGCGACAACAACAGATTGATATGCTCCGCCAGGCCCTCTTCGAGCCAGGCGGGCAACTCGCGGCCATCATCGAACAACAAATGGCAGAATTCGTGCGGCAAAGACCGTCTGATGTTTTCCAGCAGGTCTTCTTTGGTAGCGCCGACACCTATATTCTGGCCAATAACGATATAGGACTTGCCGTCTACATGGTAGGCCTGGTGGTTTTGCAGGAACGTATCCCAGACATCACCGACGACTATATTGACGTCCTTCACCTTACCAAGCTTATCGAGGGCGTGGGAACTCAACCAGCCGGCCGCCACGGCGTTCTGAATATCCTCGGCAAACAGTTGTTTGGTTTTGTCGACGACTTCGCGCGTTTCCGGGCTTTGGCGCTGGCGCTCAATGTGCTGGACATGGCGGCTAAGGAACGTAAACAGTTCAACATCGCTCGCGCCCCCCATCTCTATGCCGGCGCCCAGCCAAGTTACGATGTCTTCGTAATCGGTATCGCCTCTGTTGTAGGCATCATCGAACTCTTGACCGATAAAGCTGTCGATGTAGGCGTCGAGTAACTCGGGACGTTTAGGTGCGGTTTGCAAACGCTTACGGACATCGTCTAGTAGTTCTATGGTTTCGGCGGCATATTGTTCGGCGTTTTCGGCGGCCCGGGCGGCCAGATCAGGGTCACCGGTAGCGGCAAAGTACTCGGCGTTGCGGTCGTGTAGACTCCCCATTTGGAACCGGTCAAGAGCAGCAGTACCCAGTACCGGGTCGGATGCCGGAGCATCAGGCCGGTAGATTGGGAGCATCATTGTGTCAGGAGCGATGGGCGCGTGCTGGTGTGCCATAACACTTACGTTTATAGCACAAAATTGCACCTAAATCAACTAAATGTATTGTGTTTATAATCTGTTCAGCGCCTGCTTAGCGGGCGTGATGGCGGCCACCGGCGGCGGCAAGCGCACCGACGGGATGAGCCCGGACTTGCCGGCCTAATATCTGGGTGGGATTGTGTAATAACATATCGAGCGCGGCTTCAGCGGCCCACTGTTCGTGCTCCACGGCCACAGCGTCGGGATGGGTTTTTTGGAGGTGTGACTGTACGGCAGTGACGCGGGCGTTCACCGCATCAAACGTGTCACGCGTATTCCATACGGCATCGAGCGCACTACGGAAGTTTGCCCATTCGCCGGAGTTAGTATCGTTGCTAGTCATAGCCAAGGTAAACAGGCGGGTCAGTTCGGGGCCGCCCGGACGGACGAGCGCGGCCAGCAAGGCGCGCTGCTCGGCGGCGTACGGGCTGCGTTCACCGCGTTCGGCAGGATCAAGCACCAAGGGGTCACCGTACTCGATGGCTACGCCTAGATGCTCGGCAAAACCGGTGCGCGCCCAGGCCGACGTACCCCTGCCGTAAACGCTGCCGAGCGTGCGCGGCAGCGTGCGGCGGATCCGGTCTTGCGTATCAACCACGCGTTCTTGCGGCGTGCGGCCGACGCCGGGCGCTATCACGGCTGCACGGCCGGCGGCAAACGTCCGGCCGGTTGTCAAAAA
The DNA here is from genome assembly GCA_035996265.1 of Saccharimonadales bacterium (SeqCode). Classification (GTDB taxonomy): domain Bacteria; phylum Patescibacteriota; class Saccharimonadia; order Saccharimonadales; family UBA4665; genus PMNU01. The sequence goes on along the minus strand of DASYJQ010000216.1, from coordinate 8 downwards.
GGATTCTT
>DASYJQ010000215.1:0-3249 GCA_035996265.1 Saccharimonadales bacterium (SeqCode) | reverse complement strand
GCTCACCACGCTCAGACTTTAAGCTGGTGATCCTGTGTGTTCAATAACTTTGGCGATAATCTCGGCAGCGATCTCTTCCGCCGGCCGAAACTCGCCGTTTGCAAAAGGATTAACGCAGACCGGCTGCAATCGTTCGACGAGTTCGGTAGAGAGAATCATCTGCATCTGTCCATAATAGTTCGCTTCCTGATGCGGATCGTTCCCCTCTCGTGCCAAAAAATTGCGTAGCGAGGTCACGCGGTCGCCATCCAGTCACACCATTCTATAGCCGCCGGCAAGCAGTTCATCAACGCCTGGCCGATCAATATATGGGCTAAATCCCCAACTTATTACGACATCTTTTACCGCTGCCAGATTACTTAAGAAAGCCCCTGGATCTCTCGCAAGCTCTCGGCGCGCCTTAAAGCTATCTGCTTCCATATCAATGTGCCGATAGCCGAAATGTTGAGCCAAATGCTCCGCTACTGTTGTTTTGCCGGTACCGGGAACGCCGGAAATAAATAATTTTGCCATGTCAGTTATTATAGCCTTGTTTGCATATGGGCTGTCATTAAATAAAAGAGCCGGATGGCTCTTTTATTAGGTAATATCCTAAGCTGATGGCGGACAATGGTCGTGACTGTTAATGGCGCCCCGGTACTTGCCGTTATCATGGTTGTTGGCAAGATCTATGAAGCCGTTGTAGCGCATGATGAGCGTATTGCCGCTGCCGTCGGTCGCGGTGAATTCGGCGCAGGAGTGAAATTCGCCCGTGTTGACGTTGATCTTGCCGTGTTCGTTACCGGCGAATTGCTTGCCCGCAAAGTGTCCGGCGCTGATCGTGATGACCGTTTGATCATGGTAGGTAATGAGCGTGGGAGTCCGTGTGAAGTCCTTGGTAGTCAGTTCGTTACGGCCATAAAAGTCACCAGTCAGCTGGTCTGTAATACAATCGTCTGATGGTATGGTACATGCTGGGTCGCTGGCAGTTTGAAAATGGCCGCGTACGATTGTGGGTGGAATGCCCGTGGCGCCGGCGGTACATGCAGGCCCTATTACCGCTACCAATAAAGATACGATAGTAAGCGCACCCACCTGGAATAATCGTTTAATACTATGCATATGTCCTCCTTATTTTTACTAGACAGCTTATTAATTGAATTGTAGCAAAAACATGAGCGGCTTGTTAGTGCGTTTACTTGTGGATAATCTTTAATACTCGTCAGCTGATTTTGCCGGCGGCTGACCGGTACATAGAGCTATCGGCAATCTTACGAGACATTAATCCAGCGTGTGGACTTCCGCCGGCTGAACTGTTTCTTCGAGCTCGGCAATCTCCTCTTGCAACTCTTCGACTATCTGCGTGCCGTACCGCCTACCTAGCGTAATGCTTACCAGGGCAATGTTTCCTAACATGGCAATAAGCGGACCGGCGATAGTCGTAAGCCGCAGGCCACTGACGCTCGCAACGCTTATGAGTCCTAACAGGCTGGCACCGGCATTCGCGGCAAACAGCTGCCAGGTTTCGGCGAACGGTCTCTTCCAAGCATGTTGCATAGTGGGCCAGGTGGCGATCACGTTGGCAACCATAGCAAGCAGTGCGCCCAGCATCGCTAGGCGGGGGAAGATCATTATGATTGCCGAGCAAACTGCAGCCACCCCCAGGCATGTCCAGTCAGATTTCCCTGTCGGACGCTCACCTGTTCGTTTAGCGGCACCGGCAATTAAAACACCGGCATTGCCTAGACTGGCCAGCGCGTTAAATGTTGCGGCCAAATATGCTCCGCTTAAAAAGGCTACGATTGTAAGCACAACATTGGCAACAAACCACGCGATCCAGGACGCCAACCGTGGCCGCGTGCCATCTTTTATTATGCCAATGACATACCGGCCAGTGCCAATGAGTGAAATTCCCGCACCTATCCAGGCTAGTGAAGCTACTATGTTCATATATAGACCCCCGTTAAACATGCAATGTAAAAGCACGGCCCGTGGGAGGCACCGTGGTAAAACGCACTGATTTGTTATACTGTTTGCGAATGCGCGGTTGGATTGATTTGCGCTAGGATGTCCCTCGATAGCCGCTCCGTAATCCAGTCCGCGCCGCTAAGCTGGTGCCTGGCGTGCGAGGTGGTAATTGCTATGCATGACATACCGGCACGCTTGGCGGCTTTTATACCGTTTGGAGCATCTTCGACAACCACACAAGCACTAGGCGGCACCTGGAGCATAGCCGCAGCTTTGAGGTATCCTTCGGGATGCGGCTTGCTGAGGGTGATATCCTCGCCGGTAATAATTTGCGAAAAATAATCAGCAAGCTCGAATCCCTCTAACACATGCTTGACTTCCTTGCGCGGTGCGCCAGTAACCACAGCCATCTGCCTGCCAATAGCGTTAAGATGCACGATAAAATCAATCACGTGGTCAACGGTGCGCAGCCCTTCTTTTGCTAGTTGTTGATATGTGTAATCCTTTTCTTCGGATAGTTGGTGGATGTCGTAGATCGCTTTATTGACGATTCCATAGTTCTTGAATCCGGCATCGCGGGTGCGCCCGGCAAAATATTGTTTGTAGTCGGCCGTCGTGCAGACATACCCATACTTTTTTAAAACGTACTTGGTTGCTTTCTCGTGCAAATGCTCGTCGTCAACGATGACGCCGTTCATGTCGAATATGTAAACTGATCTATACATGCGGCTAAGTCTACTCACTTATGCTTATTCTTAAAAGCATAAAAGTGATATTTATCACATTGACTTAACAGAGGTGCATAGCGGTGGCTAAAGCAGTAATGCCTACTGTGGTCAATAATACAATAGTACGAGTCAAAGTTTCTAATGAGAGCGATGCGACTGAAACTTGCGAGTAAGAATTGCGGTACGTGCCGCGGTGAAATTATCGATGCTGCTGTAAGCGATGCGCTACCCGAATATGGGAAGCCGCCAGCGATAAGAACATCTGGCTAGTAGGCGGCGCACTTGCCGCACAGTTCATAGACGCGAAAGCATTTGATGAAATTTTACTAGCGATCGCACCTATAGCGCTCGCAAACGGTGTTCCTACTATGCCCAAAGCGAATCGAATCGCCATGCTCAAGCTTATAGTAGTGAAGCAATATGGCCAATTCGGTAGACTTCTCGCCTATGCTAACTTTTATAGGAGAGTACGTTAGCCTAGCGGGCTAAATTGGATACCGGCCAGTAGCCATTTTCCGTCTTCTACTACCCATACTTGCGAGACGCGCGCTTTTACATGCACGGCTTCACCATT
>DASYJQ010000214.1:0-3206 GCA_035996265.1 Saccharimonadales bacterium (SeqCode) | reverse complement strand
CTGCCAAAACGTTTTGTATCTGCGAAAGTCGGTAACTTTAAAGTCTCGCCGTCGGGGACCTGGTAAAAATATGGCTCGGTAAACTTCATAGGATAGTTTTATAGTATGCTACTAACATGAAATCATGGCATACATTGGGCTCAAAAGTTATTCTGGAAAATCCATGGATAAAAATTTATAAAGATACGGTAATGCTACCTTCGGGTAAGCCCGGCGAATATACGTATATTGAAAATCTCCCTTTTGTACTGGTAGCCGGTATCGGTGAACGGGGTTGGCTACTGGTGCGCCAGTTTAGGTATCCCATCCAACAGACAACGATAGAATTTCCAGCGGGCGGCATCGAAGGCAGTGAAACGCCGCTTGCTGCAGCCAAACGCGAGTTCCTGCAAGAGACAGGCTGCATCGCTCAGCATTGGGCGAAAGCCGGCATATTACATGAGTCTTTGAGTACTAATAAAACTCATGGCACAGTGTTTGTTGCGGAAGGTTTAACCGACACGCATAAGAATGAAATGCAAGAGGAAGGTATCGATACGTGCCTGTCCCTAACCGAAGATGAGATCAACGCACAAATCTTAGCCGGCAAAATAGTTGACGCTAAAACAATTGCTTCATTTTTTCTTGTTAAACAGTTTTTACAGAATCGAAAAGACGTATAAGCAATGTGGTACCCCGGGCAGGATTCGAACCTACGACCTTGAGCTTAGAAGTCTCTCGCTCTATCCAGCTGAGCTACCGGGGCACATCGTGCATATTATATCAGGGAAACTACACTACTAGTGCATGCAACAACGGTTCATGCAGCAAACCGTTCGAGGCAATGACTATGCGTGACTCGCCAGCCGGTGTATCCGGCGTTGCTGAATTCCATACAGCGCCACCGGCCTCGGTGATGATAAAGCCAGGGGCGGCTATGTCCCATTCTTTTGGGCTAGGTTCAAAGCAGGCGTCGGCGGCACCTTCTGCCACCAGTGTGTAGCCGAAGAAATCACCGGGGCTGCGGTCCCGCCAAGCCGATTTTAACAGTTTAAGCACGGCAGCACTGCCAGTTGGCGTCTCATCCCATCGGAATATGGAGGAGAAGAGCAGTGAAGCATCCGCCACGGTACTGATCTTAGAAACATGGATCTGGCGGGTAGTGCCGTCGACGTCCTGCGTGAAGGCGCCATTGCCGCGTTCGGCCCACCAACGCCTGCCAAGAGCGGGCGCCGATACAACAGCTGCCAATGTCCCGCTGTCGTCTTGTATCGAAATAAGCGTTGCCCACACTGGCATGCCGCGCATGAAGTTTTTGGTGCCGTCAATCGGGTCGACAATCCACTGCCGGCCTGCGCGGTGGGCTTGTTCGCCTTCTTCGCTCAGGTAGGCGTCGCCGTATTCTTCAGTAACGATCTTTTGTAAAGCGCTATCAACGGCTAGGTCGGCTTCGGTCACTGGTGTCTTGTCCGGCTTGGTGTCGATATGCAGGTCAACGTTCAGGTAATGTTTTTTGCTGATGGCGTCAGCGGCGTCAGCCAGATGTAACGCTTTATCAAGATCGGTGAGTGTTGCTCGCATACTTTTAAACCCTCGTGGTCCGAGTGGTTTTTGGCAATTGGTAGGGTAGGTAGTCTTGCAGGGTGGTCTCGCCGGCAGCAATAGATTTCTTTATGTCTGCCAACTGGCCGGCAAAGGCAAAAAACTCTTGGACTGTTGCCGGGTTAATACCGGCCTCGGCGGCCCATCCCTGGACGGTTGGAATATTTTCGGGAGCGGTTAATATGCCTACTAGCTGTTCGGGCTGTTCGACGAAGTCGATATTCCTCATGATCATGGTCGTGCCGCTATTCTCGGCCTCCTGCGGCGAATCGGGCAGCATAACAAACAGACAGCCGGGCGGCACGCAGTAATTTTCGTCATTCAGGCCGGTGTAAGAGCCGAGACTGGTATCCAGCGTTTCGGCGGTCGCCACAGATACCTGCCCGCTAACGTCATAACTGGTTTGGTAGCCGAGCCGGTCAACTGATGACGACAGGCCATGGCTGGCGATAACATTTTTGGCGCGGATGATGTTGGTACCGTGAAAGCGCAAAGGAAGTTCCGGCGGCATGTCAGCGACTATGGTTGGGCCTAAGCGGTCCTGTACCTGGTGGCGGTAGTCCACGTCTTCGGCAGAACTCGGGCGGCACACCTCTAGGAGTGCTTCGGTTTCGTCGATAGTGCGTTCTAGTACATCGGCGCCATTGAACGTGTTCTCTGGCGGTTCTGTGCCGCGGATGGTGCGCCAGGCAGCTTTGTTGGTCTCGTCTCTCTGTTTAGCTGGCTCCATGCGTGATGTTGCGTTGTTGTGCCGTGACTCCAGGATTGCCCGCTGGCGGGCGTATTGTTGGGCGTATTTATCGGTTGTGGGGGCGGCAGTTTCGGTGGTCCGTGTGTCGCCGGCCGGTGCGGTTTCGGCGGGTATGTTCGTATCATTAGCCTCCGGAACCCTGGCAGCCGGCGGTTTTTCGTCGTCCTGGTCGTCCTGTACGTTTGCGGCGGCGGGAAGAACGGCTGTATCGGGTTCAATTGCCGCAACAGTCTCTGTTACATCCGGAGCCGCCATGGCCTCGTCGTCATCTTCGGGAGTTATCGCAAAAGCGTCGAGGTCGGCAGCAGACGCCCCTACACTTTCTTCATGATGGTCTTCCGGGGTGATTTCCACAGCCGGCGTAAAATGGCCAGGCCGCTCAATCTCCGGCAGGGGTAAAGGGGTTGTTGTTCTGTTTAATTCAAAGGGAGGCATGCGGAATAATGGTATCTTACATCACGGCACATCACCAAATGTAAATCGGTCAGTTGCGCTGTATCCGTAAAAAATTAATGGTGCGGGTGGGGAGAGTCGAACTCCCGTAGCCAGTTTGGAAAACTGAAGTAATAACCGTTATACCACACCCGCATGTGTAACAGGGGTATTATATCAAAAAAGGCAGCCCATACCGAGCCGCCTTTTTTGTGGCAATCTTACTTGTTAGTTTGTAAGCCAACGGATGTCGTCGATGTAGGCTTTGATGCCGGAATTGGCAGTCACAATAACCTGCAAGCTGGCTTGCTTGACGTTGGCAGAGCTTGGCGAGTAGTTGAAGCTGATGTCGCCCTTGCTTACCACGCCGACGCCGGTCTTGTATTGGCCGGAGATCCAGTTGCCGCTGGCATCATATTCGTCGATGTAGAAGCCAACTTCA
>DASYJQ010000213.1:0-2687 GCA_035996265.1 Saccharimonadales bacterium (SeqCode) | reverse complement strand
AAGGCGCGCAAGCCATTGGTGAAGGTCATGCCTGCTATCGGGTTCACTTGCGTCTGGTTCACGCCCGGAATGCGGTATTCAACCGGATCTTCGACGGTTGAGATGTTGACGGCCGGCGTATTGAGCATACTGAGCACGCTGAACAACGTGGTGGACTTCCCCGACCCGGTCGGGCCGGTAACCAGCACCATGCCATGCGGCTGGGTGATGGCGTGCTGCATGATGGTCTTGGCCTCGCCCCAAAAGCCTAAGCCTTCGAAGTTAGCCGCTTTACTCGATTCATTCAAAATACGCAGTACCGCCTTTTCACCGTCAACGATAGGCAGCGTCGACACGCGCAGGGCGTACATTTGGCGGTTAACTTCTACTTTAAAACGGCCGTCCTGCGGGGCGCGGTGCTCGTCGATTTTGAGGTTGGCCAAAATTTTGATGCGGGACACTAGAGCGCCGAGTATGTTGCGCGGCAATTTGTCGACTTCACGCAGTATGCCGTCGATGCGGTAGCGCGTGATCACCACATCTTCGCGCGGTTCGATGTGGATATCGCTGGCGTTGGATTTAATACCGTATTCGATGATTAGGTTTACAGTCTGGGCGATCGGCGAATCTTCGGTCAGGCTGGTTTCGTCGACGTCGTCGTCTTTTTCTTGTTCCTCGACCGGAATGACTTTGGTCAGCTGGCTGCCGACGTTACTGCCGGCGTTTTCGTCGGCATATTTATCAAGGGCCGCTTGCAGTAACGCCGGATCAATAATATGGATCTGGATGTTGGTGCCAAGCTGTTGCTGCAAAAAGTTGCGGGCCTGGACGTCGTCGGGGTCTTCCATGGCGACCAGTTTAACGTCGTCGTCACCAACGCCGAATACGACAGCCCGGTACTGGCGAGCCATCCGCTCCGGCAAAGCCAGCAGTATGGTTTTGTCGATGTCTTGCGGGGCGAACTGCGCCAACGGCACTTCGATTTCTTCGGCGTACAGCTTGGTAAGCTCAGCCTCGCTAATTAACTTATTTTGCAGCGCCAAGTCACGCAACGCTTTTTTCTCTTGCGCAGCCTGTTCGTGCAGTTTACTAATTTGGTCGTCGTCAACTCCGGCTTGCCGCAGTAACTTTTCAACCAGCGAATCACCTATATGCATAACCAGCCTGTTATTTCGCCCTACCTGCCGGCAGTTTTAATTGTTCTTTCATCTTATGCTTATTTTAGCAGTAAGATAATAAAAGCAGAAGCGTGTTGCAGGATACGCTCATTAGCTTAATGGAACTGTTTTTCTTCTTCGAGCATTGTAATTAGCTTGGCGATGCGGGCTTGGCGGGTTTCTGCTTTTTTGGCAGTAACCACGCGCCAAATAAAAGAATAGCGGTTGGCTTTGTTGAGCGTTTCAAAGAATGCTTTGGCCTTAGGGCTGCGCTCAAGGGCGGTTGCAAAATCGTCAGGCACCGTTGCGTCACTTTGCGGCTGGTAGGCGCGGTCCCAGCGGCCATCGGCTTTGGCGGCGTCAATCGCCGCCTGGCCGGCGGGTTGCATACGGCCCGCAGCTAGTAAAGTTTCCACTTTGCCGATGTTAATTTTTGACCACAAACTAGCCGGGCGGCGTGGCGTGAACTTTTGCAAGTAATACGTCTCGTCGTACGGCTTGCTCTGTCCGTCGATCCAGCCATAGCAGAGCGCTTCGTCCAATGCCTCCAGGTGGCTGACCGTCGGAATGCCGGTACTTTTTTTAGCAATTTTGATCCAAACGCCGGCCTGCACTTCATAGTGCTTTGCCAGCCAGGCCGCCCATTGCCGGACATTAGCAAAACTGATGATTTCCGCGTTGTTGAGCATCTCCATATATCTAGCATACCGGATAGCGCTCCAAGCGTGCCCTATGTAGTAAATTCTATTACGCTAATGTCATTGACTGACCTGCATGTAGGGAATAGTATTAATGGTACGCGCTATATATGGTGTACGAGAGTAACGCTATAGCGCCAAAGTGATACCGGGGTTCGGAACCCGGCCTAGACAGGGGAAACGTGGTGAGACTCCACACTATGCCGTAACTGCGATGCCAATTGGGGGCTGCAAAGCCCGCACGCCAACTTGGACAAGCCAGACTGCCTGTTATCTTGTAATTCTCGAGCAAGGAGCATTGGCGCTGGTTATGCGAGACACCAGAAGATAACTCCATCCACCTCGAGGTGGTTTTTTACTATCAAAACATTCCGCGGCAAGCCGGCGGCTAGTTTGTGCTGCCAAAAAACGGATGAAAGCAGGAGTTTTACATGAATATCAGCGTTGTTAAGCGCGATGGCTCAAAAGTGCCCTATGACGCCAACAAGATCAATAAAGCCTTGGAGCGCGCCAGCCGCGGCCTGGATGATCAGATTTCCAAAGTCGTGCAAATTGCCACCGAGGTGCAACTTACCTTGTTTGACGGCATCACCACCGAACAGCTAGATGAGGCAGTGATCCAAACGGCTCTGCAGAATATAAAAGATGATCCTGATTTTGACACCATCGCCGCCCGCCTATTACTTAAGACGATCTATAAAAGAGTATTGGGCGACTACGAAACAGACGATGCATTAAAAAAACTGCATGCCGCTCTGTTCCCGGCCTATCTAAAAGCTGGCGTGGCAGACGGGTTGCTCGACGAACGTATGAACGGCAAGCTATTTGACGTTAAGCGGCTGGCGGCCGCACT
>DASYJQ010000212.1:0-27645 GCA_035996265.1 Saccharimonadales bacterium (SeqCode) | reverse complement strand
AGACCAGACTCTTTTCTTTACTCCCAGCGGAAAACGCGGAAGGCGATGACGTACACAACTACCAGCCAAACGGCGATGATCAGCATCTGGGGACCGACATCCGTCAAACCCTTGCCCTCGGTCGCGATGAGCCGTATGCCGTCAATGACCGGGCTGAGCGGTAAATAATCGGTAATCCTTTGCAGGAAGTCCGGCATGGCATATCGCGGGAAGAACGTACCAGACAGGAACATCATCGGGAATACGACAATGTTAGAGAGCGGAGCCGCCTGCCGCTCATTATGCGCCCAGCCACCTATGGCCAGCCCGATACCTAAAATCATAGTTATGCTTAAGACTAACCAAACTATGATGGCGAACCAGTTGCCTACGACATGCAAGTGGAAGATGGTTATCGCAAAGGCGAACATGATAGCTAGTGAAACCAGCCCGATAATCGCCTGTGAGATCATCATAGAAGTAAAGTACTGCCACACGCGCAATGGCGTAGTATGCAGCCGGCGCAGAATACCCTGCTTCTTCAGTTCAGGGAACACGTTAACCGGCCCAAAAATACCGAGACCGATAATTGAAAAGCCCAATAATCCTGCAAATGTGTAATCAAAAGGCGCAAGGCTCTTATTGGAGAGCTTTTGATTGGTCACGGTAAACGGTTCGGATACGACAACGTATTTGCTGTTGCGTTCCTTGAACTCTCCTTGCAAAACCGTAACAAGCGTCTGACCGGCCTGCTCGTTATTCTGCGTGTAAACGATCTTGGCCTGGCCAGTTGGCCGCCCATTTTGCGTTTCGCCGAAGTTAGCCGGCAGTACAATGATGGCATCCAGCTGGCTGCGTGTCATTTTTTCTTTTGCTTGGTCCATTGTCTGAGATTTTTTATCGACTTTAAAGACTTTGGACGTACTAATTTGGTTGGCTACTTCCGTAGCGATAGCGCTGTGCGATTGATTGACGAGGGCTACCCGGAACGTTACGTCGTGATTCTTACCCGTTATTCCACCGAACACGCTTAAGAAAATAAGTGGGAATAAAATCACAAAAAATAGCGCCAGCTTGTCGCGGAAAAAGCGGCGGGTATTAAGCCGGGCAAAAACCCAGACAGTAAATAGTTTTTTCTTCATAGTTAGTCCCTTAATGCCTTTCCGGTAAAGTCGATAAATACGTCTTCCAGGTCGGCTTGTTCAACGCGTTGCGGTTTTTTAAAGCCCTTGGCGAGCAATTGCTTGATGAGATTCTTGGGTGAATCAAGGGCGATAATCTTGCCTTCGTCCATAATAGCGACGCGATCGCAGAGCAGCTGCGCCTCGTCCATATAGTGGGTCGTTAGGATAACTGTTACACCCTTGTCGCGGATATGCTCAACAAGCTCCCACAGGTTACGGCGGGCTTGCGGGTCGAGACCGGTAGTCGGTTCGTCCATAAAGAACACCTTGGGGTTGTGTACAAGCGCAGCGGCGATACTGAGGCGTTGGCGTTGGCCGCCAGAGAGATTTTCGGCAAAAGCCCCAGCTTTTTCGCCGAGGTTAACATCATCCAAAAATTCACGGGCGCGGACCTTTTCGCCGTAGGCTGCGGCAAATAGTTCAATAAGTTCAGTTAACTTAGTTTTGTCTTGGAACGCCGGCGCCTGGGGCTGGACGCCAATAATCCGGCGGATTGCCCAAGGGTTGCTCGCCACGTCGATGCCGTCGATGGTGGCGGTGCCGCCGTCAATCGGGCGCATTGCCTCGATCATTTCCAGCGTTGTGGTCTTACCGGCGCCGTTCGGGCCTAGTATGCCAAAAACTTCGCCTTTTTTTACTTCAAAACTAATGCCTTTTACTACTTCTTTGTCGCCGTAGACTTTACGGAGACCTTCGACTTTTAAGATTGCTGTCATACATCCTACTATACATAATTTAACAAGGTTAAGGAAGATTCAAAATAAAACACCGGGCATACAATGTCCCGGTGTCTTAAGAGCGAAGCGTTATTACTTAATACGCTTGCAAGTCAGGAAGCCATTCTTGACGTTTTCGACGACTTCCATGCCCTCCGGCAGCTTGTCGACAGTTTCTGGGCGCTCGTCCTTGCTAAAGTAGCGGATGGTTTGGACCTTACCGCCGCGCAAAGTGACATCTTTTTCATTCAAGTAGTAGGTTACGCCCTTTGAGTTTGTGTGAGTGTATGCCATTGCTAGAATTTCCCCTCTTGTTAGCATTAGTAATGGTACCCCTACCATACTCTGGTAGATTTTTGTTTGTCAACTGCTTTTACCATCTGGGTTCTTCCGTACAAAAATTGTACGGCTTTGGCCTTGCCCCCATTGTGCTTATGTATTACACTGATTTCATATACAAAGAGACAATAAACAGGGGGATTTCATGGAATTCAATATGAATCGTGGTTCGCAACCTGCCGCACGACCGGCACAAACTCCGGCTGCAGCTTTTGCGGGCAACGGCAATAAAGTACATAAGACTGCTGGCATGAGTGGACCAGCATGGTTGCGCCTAGTATGGGTCGGCCTGCTGTTTGCGGCAACGATTGTAATCGTATTGATTGCATTTATGTTCTACAACAGCTCTCCCAAGGCTGAAGCTAATTTCGTTGACACTACCAAGCAACAAGCTGTCTTCCTGACCAACGGCCAGGTCTATTTCGGTAAAGTTTCGGAAGTCAATAAACAATACTTGACCCTTAACAATATCTACTACTTGAACGTCAACCAACAAGTTCAGCCTAACCAGAAGGACGCCAGCGGCAATAGCGCAGCAAACAACAGCATTTCACTTGTGAAGCTTGGTTGTGAACTGCACGGTCCTGCCGACCAAATGGTCATTAACCGCGAGCAGGTTACATTCTGGGAAAACCTGAAGAGCGACGGCCAAGTTTCCAAGGCCATCAGCCAATGGGTACAGCAGAACCCGAACGGCCAGAAGTGTAGCACTACAACTACTACACCTGCCACCAGCACGAAGCCGTAACCAACGCTACGCTTCAAAAAACAGCTCCTCCGGGAGCTGTTTTTTTATCGCCTTGTATCATCCAGGCAAGTCGATGCCAGCTTTGCCCGCACCAAATACCGCTCACGCAGCAGGGTCCAGGCCGCCGGCTTGCTAAACTCTGTGCTCCAGTACAGTCAAAAGCCGTCCCGCTCAGCATAGATGCGAGCTAAGCCACACTACCTGAAGTACTAAACTGAAGTGCAGCCGGAACGGTACTTCAGTGTGGCTTAGCATGGGGATAGGCAGCTAGTCGCTGAGGGCTTCGAGAATGCGTCCGGTGATGAAGCGGAGGACGCCTAAGACGCCGAATAAGCCGCTCATAGCCAGGCAAATGCCGGCAAGGTCCGGCGACCAGGCAGGCGAAGCGAAATTAAACTTATAAACGGCTTCCGGGATGGTCCGCGCGGTAACCCCGTGGTCTTTGACGTATTGTTCGATACAAGGCACCCGCGGCCCGCCAGAAAAGCTGCCAGGGTACAATTGCTCGCAGTGCGCCTGGGCGTCCGGGTATATCTTGGAGGTGGCGGCGTTTACCCGGTCTTTTTCAGCCTGTTGCAGTCTTTGGTAGGTGTGCGTTAGCTGAATCGGCGGATAGACGCTGCTGTCGCTGGCCAAATTGGTGTTCATATGCGAATTTACATAGGTGCGCAAACGGTTTAATGAACCGACAACGTCGGCGTTATTTTGATCGGCGGCGAAAACCTGGGAACGCAACATGCGCATCGTGGTGTAGTTATCGCGCAGGGCGGCCACACCGATCACGCCAAAAACTAAGCAAGCCAAAAGAAGGTACCATGTCTTCACAGGACGGAGACGTGTCAGTAGGTGGTGCCAGGAACGTTTGTTCATATGTTTATTTGCTTACTGTGCTTTTATCAGTGTAGCATAGTGTCATGCATGTATATTTCTCCGGCATTGGCGGCACGGGTATCGGGCCGTTGTCGCTTATCGCCCACAAAGCAGGTTACACTATTTCCGGTTCCGATAAGCAAGACAGCTCATATATACACTACCTACAAAAACAAGGGCTCGGCGACATTCATATTGGGCAAAGTTACGAACAAATGGCCGAAGTACATGCCCGTACGCCTATCGACTGGTTCGTTTTCAGCTCGGCAGTTACTAAAGAACAAGCCGATGCGCCGGAACTACAGTTCTGCCGCGAACACGGCATTAAAGCTACCAAACGCGACGACTTTTTAAACAAGTTCCTGGAAGATAAAAAACTTAAAATGATCGCCATTGCCGGCACGCATGGCAAAACAACAACCACCGCCTTAACTATTTGGCTATTTAAGCAGCTCGGATTGCCGGAAAGTCATTCGGTTGGCGCTAAAATGAGTTTTGCCGAGATGGGTGAATTCGACCCGCACAGCGAGTACTTCATATATGAAGCCGACGAATACGATCGCAACTTCTTGTCCTTCCACCCGCACCTGGCCATGATAACCGGCATCGACTGGGACCATCCTGATATTTATCCCACTCTCGAAGAATACATTGCAGCTTTCCGCCAATTCCTGGACCAAAGCGAGACGGCAATTGTCTGGGATACCGACATGGAACGCTTAGGGCTGAAGCCTGCCGAAAAGTACACGGTAATCCGCGAGGCCGACCCGGCTATTAACGATCTGCACTTACCTGGACTGGTTAACCGTCTGGATGCCCACGAAGTTGCACAGGCCGTGGTCCAACTTACCGGCCGGCCAATCGCCGAACTCCTGCCCCACCTGGACCGCTTCCCAGGGGTTGCCCGCAGGTTCGAAGAAATCATACCGCACGTTTACAGTGACTACGCCCACACGCCGCCCAAAATCCGCGGTGCGCTGCAGATGGCCCATGAGGTTGCCGGCGATAACGTGGTCGTTGTATATGAAGGGCTGCACAACACGCGCCAGCACTTCATCAAACCCGAGCTAAAAACATTGTTTGATAGCGCCAAAAAACTATATATTGTTCCCAGCTATCTGGCGCGCGAAGACGAAAGCCTGGCCTTGCTGAGCCCAGCCGACCTGCGCGGATTGTTATCTCCTGCAACACAAGAACGGACGGTGCCGTCTGCATTAGACAGCGACCTGGAAACGGCCATACGCGCCCACGCTAACGCCGGCGACTTAGTACTGTGCATTACAGCCGGGGGCGGCGGTAGTTTGGACGAGTGGATCCGTAAAACGCTACAGACTCCGTAAAAACCTAGGCAGATTACAGGAACGCGGCGGCGAAGAATGCTAGCACTAACACGACGACTCCGGCCCATAGTAACGGGCTGGCTAGTGCCGTCGCGACTGGATTACGCGCTGCTTCCAGACGGTGATTAGAGTCAACTTGTCCGCCATCGCCGTAGCCGGCCGGCAATTCGTGCGTAAAGCCCAGTTGTCCGCTGCCGAGCATCGAGTTACTGCCCTGCATTGGTTCGGGCACTTGTTCATAATTGCTGACGTCTGAACTGGCTTGTGCGGCAGCTTGTGCGGCAGCCAGAGCATCGCCAATCGGATCTGGCGGTGCAATGTTATGGCGCTGTTCAGCTTCAAGTTCAGCGCCAAAGTTATTGACGTTCTCGCCTTCGGCCAAACGGCCGGTACGTTTATCGACAACCATGTCGACCCATTCGCTGCGGACAACTTTTTCGTCAGAATTATTGGCAGTAACCCGCTCGCTGGCAACAGCCGTGGCGGCCGATACCGCCGCAGCTTCGGCGGCGGCGGTTTTCTGCTGTTCGGCAACCAGATGCTGGTTGCTTTGGGTTAAGTGTTCGACTTGTTCGTGGGTTACGCGCTGTTCGTTAGTCAGCGTTGTCAGATGTTGATCACGGCGTTCAGATTCCTGCTGGTGCAATTGCTGTTCATTGGTGAGCGCGGTGATGTGCTGGTCCTGGCGCTCCACTTCTTGCCTGAGTTCGCCCGTCTGGCGCTTGGCGGCATGCTTGCCGGCTTCGTAACCGGCGACACCGCCAACTACCCCGCCGGCCACCGCTCCGGCTATGCCGGCTTCGACAGCGTGGGCCGCACCGGCGCCGCCCATCATAGTGGTGAGCGCGGCGGCTTCGACCGCCTTGCCGGCAAGCGAGGCCGGCCCGAATCCGGAACGTGAACCGTAATGCTTGGGCGGGTACCACTGCTGACCGTACGGATCATTGTCTGCTGGGCTTGTGGGTCCTGTTTCGCCGCCCGGGAAAGGTGACGGCGCGCCGTCAGGGGTAGGAATGCCGCCGCCTGCGGTTGGACCGCGGTAGTAGCCGAGTGGTTGGACCGCTGGCTGCGCCGCGGTAACCGGTTCGTCAACGGTTTCTTCAGCAGTTTGTTGGATCCGTTCTTCGGCAATAACGGGCGCATCGCTGGTGGCCTGCTCAAATGGCTCGCCCATATCGGCACTCTGCATAATTTGGTTGAACTGTTCCTGTTCGGTCGGCGGTGGCAATGACCCGCCATATGCCTCAGGGTGATCCTGGGCAACCTCGGCGGCAGGGGCGGCATATAAAGCGTCGAGCGCCTCAACCGAGCCGGGATCGTCGGGTTCGGTGGCGGCGATTTCGACAGCCATGGCTTCGGCGGACGGGCCTGAAGCTATGCTATCTTCGCTTTGCTCGGCTGAAACGGGCGTAGGCTCAGGGGCAGCCTCAATCTTGGGCGGAGGCGGTGCATTAACGTGTACCGTATCAGTCTCGTGCCAGACCAAATGCTGGGGCTGCTCTTTGGTATCGTTCTTTTCGAGTTCTTTTTGGCCGGCCATGAACTCACCCTCCGGGTCCATCGCATTGGCAATGTCAAAGAATTCTTTGTCGGTGGCGGCTTCGTCGTGTTCGGCAGCTTCGGGTATGTTGAGTTCGGCAGCCGGCTCGTGTTCTTTGCGGGTAACCTCGGCAGGTTTTTCCAGCGTGGCGGTATTGCCGGCAGCGGCCGGCAGGTCTGTTTCGATTGCTGCCGGCGGCGTGTTATTAAATTCTTCCCACAGGTCGTGTTCCAGATCAGCGACATCTTCGGGCGCAATCTTATGCTCAGTATCAACTGGTGCGGCCGGAACCTCCGCCGGTTTTTCTACTTCGCTCTGGACAGTCTCAACTTGCTCGGCAGGTTTGTCGGCCTTGTCTTTATCCTTCTTTTTGTGCTCTTCGGCTTCGGCTTCTTTTTCAACAAAATTTTGGAACAAAGGGATTATGCGCTCGGGGCGCTGCGGCTCACTGGCATGGACTTCGGACGCTGGCAAAGGTACGCGAATAGGGGGCGACGGCTTGTCGTCCTTTGCTTCGCCTTTTCTTTTGTCGCCATCGCCGTACTCATACGGAGATGGCGACGGGGGAGATGATTCCATATGAGCCTTTCGTTACTAATTGATTATATTATACCTAAGCTATAGCGCGAAGGTCATGCCGGATCATTCCAGCCCAATTCCAAATAGATATCGCCCTTGCTTATAGCCCGTAATCCTTCGGCCTGAAAATTCATGATCTTGTCGTAGGGCAAATCATACGCGTCGAACCAAGCAATAGGGCCATGATGCTCCGGTTCCATGTTCTTGGGCGTACCACTCCAGCTCAAAGCTTCAAAAAACGGCCCGATGCGTACATCGTCAGCACCCCCCGTGCTCTGGCGCTGCATGGTTAACACGGGCTTGAGGTCTTTGACTTTGATGGTAATGTTCACTTCTTCTTTAGCTTCGCGGGCGGCAGCTGCGCTAAACTGCTCGCCATGTTCAACATGCCCGCCCGGCAGGGCATACATGCCGTCAGCATAGCCGGTCTTTTCGCGCAAAACAAACAGTATCTTCGCACCTTTACGAATAATGACCGAGACTTCGGGGACGTTTGTTGTGCCTCTCATAGTACCTCTCACCGCTCTACTTATTGGTCTATTGTAACAGCGCCTTGACGAACCACCACCAACCGGCCGTCTTTTAAACGAACCACAGTTGACGGCGGCCGGTTGCCCAGTTCCCCGCCGTCGACATAAAAATCAACGCCGCCGCCGAAATAAGCACGCGCCGTAGCAATGTTCATAGCCGGCGTCATACCCGGATGATTGGCGCTGCTCGTGAGGAGCGGGCCGGTATTTTCGAGCAACGCACGGACGGTGTCATCGGCCACTACCCGGAAAGCGCCGTGCCCGGTATCTTGATGCAAATGCGCCAGGTTATCGCCAATCGGCAGCTCCACGCTAAGCGGGTTGGGCCACAGGTGCATAACGCTGCGGATAAGATCTTCGGCAACCCCTAATGTAATCAGTTGGTCGGCAGTCGCCGCAATCACCGTACCCGGCTTGTGCTCGCGGTGTTTTAAACTATACAGCCGGGCCGCTGCCTGCGGATTGCTGGCGTCAGCCACGATGCCATAGATTGTGTCGGTGGGCACGATGCCGACCGCTCCATTCTTTAGCAACTCCGGTAATCGGGAATCGTTGAGCGAAGATAGTATGAGCATAACTATGGCTTGGATGTGCTATACACAAGCACCGCGATACCGCTGAGTACTAACATGACAAGTACGGTTACAGTAATAAGGGCGACGGGTGCATGTGGACCGTCTAATGGTTTCTTGGGCTTTGGCGCGGGCTTAGCGGGCGCTGCGGGCTGTTCTGGCTTGGCGTCGCTGGCTGCGGGCATGCCGGGGGGCGTAGGTTCCGTATTACCTGCATCCGGCGCCGGTGCGACAGCCATGGCAACCGGTTCGTCGGGTGCGGCAACAGGCGCAGCCGGCTGTGCGGGCGGCGTGAGCGGAGCTGCTGGCGCTGGCCTTGAGGGCGAAGCGACATCCATAACTGGTCGGGTAGGAGGGTTTTGCGGTTGCATAAATCTACGTTACTTCATGGTCATTATAGCACGTGATAAATTACAACGTGTAATAGTTAGCATGTTCAGTAATTAAATGCTCCTGGGTGAGTTCCTCGAGGACATCCGGTAAACGTGCGTCCGGTATGTGTCTGGCCAGCTCCTGGGCCGTGGCAGTCTTTTGGCCGAGCAGTTTGAGCACTGCGCCACGGACTTGGCGCTTTGAACCGATAAATGACGACTGTTTAGTATAGTGGGCGCTGCTGCGTGACAAGTTGCCGACGGTTTGCTTAAGATGCGTGCCGTAATCCATAAGCGCCCAGTACCATTGCCGGGCATTATCGGGGAGCGCGGCGGCAGCCAGATCGCTAATCTCACGGTCATGCACCGCCTGCCGGCCGCTAAAAAAATGGTGAATAAAAACGGTGCGGATATTGGTCTCAATAAATACGACAGGCTTATTAAAAGCATAGGCCTGCACTGCGCCGGCAGTGTTAATGCCAATACCCGGCAGTTTTACCAATTCAGACGCCGTGCTGGGCAGCTCCCCCCGATAATCATCGGCAACGATGCGCGCTGCCTGCCACAAAAACTTGGCGCGGCGATTATAACCTAGCCCGCTCCAGGTTTTTAAGACGTCGCCGAGGGGCGCAGCCGCTAATGCGACAAACGTCGGATAGTGCGCAGTAAAGTCTAAAAACTTGGGCGACACCCGCTGCACCTGCGTTTGCTGCAGCATGATTTCGGAAACAACTATTTTGTACGGATCAAAGGAGCCGTCGGCTTCCGGCAACCGCCAGGGCAAATCATGGCGCCCATGCTCCCGGTAATAATCGAGTACTGTCTGCTGGAAGGTTTCGATATGCGCACCGTGCATGGTCTACAGCATACCTCAGCCCCCGCCTCACTGGCCAGCGGTAAAGCCGTAGGTATTAATGACGTCGGCTATTTTGTGGGCCGCACCGCCGCCCAGAGTACTAGCGGCATAATCGGCGATTTCGCTGCTGCTGACTACTCTAAAAATAGCCGCATCGTCAGTTAACCAACGGACCGGATTACTCAAGCCGATATGCGTTTGTGCTTCAACCTCCTTGCCGGTTTGCTTGTCATAGCGCAGCAGTACACCCTGCCCGCCCCGGACGTCTACCCACAGGCTTTGCCCGGTACCGGCTGGATTTTCGGCGTATGTCCGGCTGACGTATGCGCTCGGCGCACTAATCTGCGTGATAGCGCCTGTAGTTATATTGGCTGCCGTCCAACCATCTGAAGTCTGCATCGCCAGCGTGTTGTAGTCCGTCCGGTAGGTGCTCCATACTTCTTTTTCTAAAATCGTTTGCCGGCCCGCGCCATCAGTATTAACCTTGTATAAGCCGGCTTTGGCCGACGGATCGGCATCGGTCGCCGATATCGCGTAATAGACGTCGTTTTGGGCAGTAAGTACCGTGCCGAACTTATTGGCGGCGGCTAACTGCAGCCGGCTGTTGGCAGCATAGTCGTAAGCTATCAGGCTATATTTGGCGTTTGCCGGCGTACTGGCCGCAGTAGAAACCTGTTCAAAGACCAGCCGGGTACCAATCCAATCAATTAAGCGTATCTGCTCGGCATGAGCGACCACCACGTTGTCGCCGGTGCCAACGGTAATAATAGATAACGTGTTAAGTAGGGTGCCGTCGGCGCTTCGTTGGTCGTCGCGGGTCGATACCAGTGCGGCGCGGGTGCCGTCGGCGCTGGCCGCCAGGCTGATGTTGGCATTTTCGGTGCCAGTACCCGGCAATATGACTTGTTTGTTCTGACCGTCGGCGTCACTACTATACACATCGTATTTGCCGCTCTGTTTACTGACGAATACTGCCTTGCGTGACGTCACCAGCGAGACCGGTGTGACGTGGGCCGTGGTGAGTCCCTTAGCGACGGCACTTTCCGTACGGTAGCCTTGGCGGCTAACCTGGACTGGCAGGTCTGCCAGCTGCGTACCGGCCAGCGTCAACACCGCCTTGCCGGTTTTGTCGGACAATGCGCTGGCGTCACCGCCGCTCACTTCGGCGCCGGCTATGCCCTTGCCGGTAAAATAATCCTGCACCTGCAAGGTATACTGCATTCCGACCGCCTTGAGGGCGATGGTGCCCAGCGGATTACTGCCCCAGCCAACTGTCATAGCTCGCTCATAGGTTTCAAAGCCCGGGCGGGTAACCCGCAACACGCTGGGACCCACTTTTACTACTTGCAGCTTGGCCTGACCATCGCTACCGGTAAAAACACTGACGCCGGCAAGCTGAACTTTGACATTTTTTAATGGTTGGCGTGTCAATTCGTCAGTTATCAGTACCGACGAACTGGCCCGCACGCTAGCCATGTTCAAAAGGTAGTAACGGCTTACCGGCCAAAAACCGGCGCCTAATAGGCCGCCTACAATAATGAGCACGAGCAAGTAACGCACCACTTTGCTGCGCCAAAAACTACGGTGCGGTGGTTGCACGGGGTCACCGGCGGCGGCAGCGTCCTGGTTAGCCAGTATCTCGTCGCCTTCGCGGGCGACAATATCGTCAACCGCTACTTCAGTCTTAGGATCGTCGAATGGCGTATCGGACTCAGTATCGCTCCCGGCAACAGGCGCGGCGGGCAGCTTAGTGGCTTCGTCCTTTTCAGACTCTGTCTTTTCTGACCGCCCGGCCACTATTAACCTCCGTAGCCGTAGCCGTAGCCACGAAGCAGATAGTTAGGCTTGTAGTAATCGCTAACTTTAGGCGCTACTTGTACGCCGCCGGGCAAACCATCAACAGGCATAATGTACATTTCGCTGCTCTTTTTGGTTACCAATAAATAGTCGTCGCTATACCAGCCGTATGCAGCGTAGTCGTCTGACGAACCAGGCAGTTGCTTGCCGTTTTTACCGCTGCCGTCACCGACGAAGAAGACATTTTTGCCGTCGCGGAACTCTGTCCAGAAGGTCTTGTTGCCGGAGGGCGAAACGATAAAGGTATGGTAGTCATTGTTGTTAAATTGCTCGTCGGTTAAATCTGAAGCAGTCAGCTTGCCGCCTTGGTACGAATCGTATTTAGGGGTGCTGTCACTCTGTGTATAACGGATATATATCTCATTAAAATCACCCGGATTAACACTGACGTACAGATAATATAGAGTTGATAGAGGATAACCTTTGACGACCTTATGTTGACTGCCGTCAGCCTGGGAACTATTAAATGTTGCCTGCCTGCCGTCTGGGGCAAAAGGCCCATTGTATTGCCAAGTCTTGGTATAGACGACTTCCTTGTCGAGGATAAAGACGTTATCTATGCGCTCGGTGCGATAGTTAAACTGACTATCTCCGTCGGCTGTTGTCTGATCGATGCTAGCGATAGCGCCAGTACTGGCATCATAACTCTTTAATGCTTGGCGTTTTGGTTGCCAAAGATTCACCTTCGTACGTTCAACGCCGTATACGAAGTGACTGCCGCTCCATCCGTAGGGGCTAAACGTTGCGTCACCTTCGTCCATGGTCGTCAGCTTGTCGGTGGCGGTTTCAATCAGAAATAACTTGGCGTTGTCGCCGCCGTCACGCTTACTGAGCAATGCAACGTACTTCCAGTCGCGAGAGGCAAGCAACACCGTACTGACTTTGTCTTCTTTGCCGGTACCTGGCAGCACAAGCTGGCGGTTCTGGCCATCGAGGTCAGACTTAACGACGTCTAGCGTACCACTGGCGTTAGATAGGAAGTACAACTTGCCGGCGGGCGTAATGGTAAATTTGTTAGCCGGATCAATACTGGCAGTGACCTTTAGCGTTGCATCAGCCTTGTTGTAGCCAGGGCCAGATAACGTCGCTTTGACAGTCGCCTTATCAGCGGGAACCACCAGGGTTGCCTCACCCTTGCTGTCGGTAATCGCCTGCGTGTTTTCGGCCGAGATAGTAACGTTGGCTGCCGGTTTATTGCTAACCTTATTAACGACCACGATCTGTACCGGGCGGCCTGTCGCCTCAAATTCGACGGTATATGGCTGCTTCTGGGTAAATGCGACCAAGACACTGGCTGATTTGTCTTTGTAATATTTCTTGGAAAGAGTCAGCTGGGCGCTGCCGACATTTACATGGAGCTTGGCCTTTCCTTGGCTGTCGGTAACTGCCTTTTTACCGGCGAGCGTAACACTGGCGCTGGTGACCGGTTTATTGGTCTGGGAGTCGACGATGGTGACGGTGAAGTCCTTGCGCACTACCATGCCGGCAAAAAAGTAGCGGGTGAACGGCACAGCGGCAATAACCGCCAACACAACCAGTACTGCGGCAGGAATTGCCACCTTCTTGTGTGTTTTTACCCAACCCCAAGCGCTATGATGCAGGCCGGCCTTTGGCGCAGTAGTCTCACTCTTGGCTGGCACACCGGGTTCAGGCATATCGTCGTTGACGGCGGCCTCTTCGGCCGGCTTGATTTCTTCGCTATCAGCGTCTACGTTTTCATCTGTTCCGACTGGCTTTTTGCCATCTTTGAGGTCAGATGTATCTGGGGACTTTTCGTCAGTGTAATCGTGTATTTCAAAATGATCTTTGGATTCGCTCTTTTTGGCCATTGTGCTTTTCCTTACTAATTGACTTTAGTCTAGCAGAAATTAAGCGGCGCGTGTTAACTAGAATAATAGCGCGATGCCCGACGTCAGCATAACCACGGCTAACATAATCTTCACGAACCGGGCGCCTTTTTTAATAGCGATATGCGTACCGATATGACTGCCGATGAGACAGCCTGCCAGACTCGCCAGACCATACCACCACATGACCAACCCTTGCACAGCCAATAATACGAACAAAATAACCGACTGCAGCGACTGGGCGACGCGCTTGGTAGCGTTTGCCTCCAGCGCTCCTAAGCCGAATAGAAACATCAGAATTAATACCAGTATTGAACCCATACCGGTGCCGACCAGCGTTTGCAGAAAACTGAACACGGCATAGCAGATAAACCCAATAATGATGAACGGCCGGCTGCGCTCGCCGGGCTGGAAAGCGGCCTTTTTAATGAACAGCGTCGGCGTCAATACGATCAATACAACCGCAATAATCTTCTGGAAAATAATCGGGTCCAACCGTGGGATAAGGTATGCCGAAATTAATGAGAATATCACCGTTAATACCATGAATGGCACGACCAGCTTTTTGTGGACTAGTCCCTTGCCGCGCAGTGCCGTTATCGCCCCGATAGACGTGCCAATACCGCCCATTTTGGCGGTGGCCAGCGCGTTAGCCGGCGGCAAACCGATAAACAGGAAGTACGGAATCGTGATGAAACCGCCTCCACCGCCGCCCATGCCGCTGACGATACTCGAAAGCAACCCAATAACAAACGTCAACGGCACGAACCAATCCATTTTTATCTCCAAAATATAGGACCAGTATAGTCTGCGCCAGGTGTGGTATACAATGCTAGTACTCATGATTATCAGTGAAGCCACTGCAAAAACCGCCGCTAACTATTTATCCGCCCACGACCCCGCGCTCGGCGCCGTGATTGCCGTTGTGGGCGCCTGCACCATCCGACCGCACCACAACTACTACCAGGAATTGGTCGACAGTATCATCAGCCAGCAGCTCAGCGTCAAAGCTGCCAGCACAATCCAAAAACGCTTTTGCGAATTATTCGGCAGTACGGAACTGCCCGCTCCCGAATTGATCCTCACTAAAGATATCGACGAACTCCGCACTGCCGGCCTGAGCCGAGGCAAAGCCGCCTACGTACGTGACCTGGCGCAGCGTGTGGTGGACGGCAAGGTAAAGTTCGACAATATCGACAGCCTGACGAACGAAGAAGTCATTGCCGAACTGACAGCGGTCAAAGGTGTCGGCGAGTGGACAGCCCATATGTTCCTGATGTTTTGCATGGGCCGCATGGACGTTCTGGCGCACGGCGATCTTGGCATTAAAAATGGCGTCCAAAAGCTATACCGGCTGGATCACCAGCCCACAGCAGCCGAGGTTGTCACCATTGCCAACAAAAATCAGTGGCACCCTTACGAATCAATCGCCTGCTGGTATATCTGGCAATCGCTCGATAATACCCCGGCCGTTTAGGACGTTTCGGCACTGCTGACCGGCTTAACGCCGGTAATCTTCCGCTCGTCTGTGCCATTTACTACCCAGGCTTGGTTGTCGTTGAGCATCACGACGCTCGGGTCGTTAGCCCGGCTTTGGGCGACCTGCCGGATGACTGCACCAAATTCGGCGTTATCGGCGTGCGGTATAAAACAGTGCGGCGCCAGGCCTAAGCCGTCCCAGATAACTGTTTCGGCGAATTCGGCGTCGTCAGCCAGCTCAATACCGTGCAGGTCAGTGCCGGCAATGCAGGCTCCGGCGCTTTCACCGGCAAATACCACACCGCCGTCTACAACGCCCTTAATAATCTTGTCAAACTCGCTGTGGCGCATGGCCTCGCGCAGGCAAAACGTATTCCCGCCCATCACCCACAACATGTCGTACTCCTGCAGTTTTTCGGTGAGTTTAGCGGCTGGATTGCGGTAGTCATACAGGTCGATAACGTCCACCTTAAAGCCGCAAGCTTCTAAATCGGTCACGACAGCCCGGACCTTTACGGCCTTGGCGCGCGGCGCGTAATAGTCTTTGGCGTTCGAGATCAAGGCCACATGCGTTTTATCGGGCTGTTTGCCAATTAATGCAACCAATACGCCTAAGTCGGGTATGCGGTAGGAGCTAAGATAGAGTTTCATGTCTTTAAGTATACCAATACATCCGGTTAGTGGGGGTTCCGCAGCCAGCCCTGCTGCCTGCGGCCCATCTGAAACCCCTGTAGACCCTATTTAAACAGCAATGTCAGGGGTTCCTTGTAACAATTCTTACTTTTTTTTAGAGGGAACGTGATCCTTAACATTGTATGAACTATCTGACGCGGCGCTGAGCAACCGCTGCAACTTGGGTACAACGCTCTCATATATCACGCGGTGACCCTCGTCGTTGGGGTGCAGGCCGTCAACAAACATAAACTCTTCCTTACTGCATTCTTGGATTTTTTCAAACAATGAGACGCAGGGTAATTTATGTTTTCTTATAAATTTACGCAGGGCCAGTTCAAATTGCCAGATACGCTCGCAGGTATAATTTTGCACGCGCGGATCGTCATCCTCGACCGGTGTGAGGCCCACGAACAGTATCCGGTTACTAAAAAGCTGGGCCACCGCCAGTAATTCTTCCAAACCCTTAATGAAATCCTCCGGGCTGCACAACGGCTTGCCGGTATCGTCAATAAGCGTATCGTTGAGGCCGACAGCAAATACAAAGGCGATGTCTGTCTCTGCGCCCCACATGTCGCGGCGGGCTACCGTTTCATGCGGCAACCGCCACACCAATCGGCGGACGAGTTCACCGGGCATGCTTAAGTTGTATACCGACGGCAGTTCGTCGATATCAAAACCGCTGGTCGCCATTTGACGCCCCAGGTAGGTGGTCTTGAGACGATCCGCCCAGCCACCCTGGCTGTCGTATGCACCATATGCAATACTGTCACCAAAAATCAACACCCTCATACGGCAATTGTACTACGCTTGCGATATAAAAATCATTAAAAAGCGAGCAATTTTCGCATTTCTAGGGTAAAAAGATCATACATGAGTTGACGGATTACTTCTGCGTTGGCTTATCAACTAGCGGACGGCGCGTAATGATGATTACTGCCATCAGGCCGTTGCCCAAGGCCACATATAGGGGGTAGATGAATTGCGTGACGTTCCAGCCGCCAACAGCAATAACACTCAACGCCGCAGACAGCGCGCCGACCGCCCAGGTAATCATAGTTTCGGAATGCGGTGCCTTCCAGGTTTTTTCGATGGTCAGCCAATACCCAATCAGGTCCACCAGTATCACCACGATCAAGGCCGCCAACGGACTGCTCAGCAACCACCACAGGAATATCCCAAACAGCGCCAGCACGATCGCGCCGCCGTCTTTTTTATGGAACACGCCGTAGCCGTATTTCAACGACAGAATGGCGACCGCGCTGGTCACGATCAGCTGGGCGCTGGTCATAAGCAACGACCAGGTGGCATGCGCGCCGATCTGGGCAGCGAGCGATACGGCGTTGAGCAACAACCAAATCCACCAAGTGGCCCGTTCCGGCTTGGTCTTGCCCTTAACGATATCGACAAAGTACGGCGCCATAGCCGCAAACTGTAGTACGGCAGAGCTAACCCCAATAACGGCGAGCGTCGTGTTCATTGGCTTACGGGGCTAGCCGGTTGATGTCGCGCGGGAACAGGATGGCCTCTTTAATGTTAGCCAGACCGATGGTTTTCTCGGCCAAGCGGTCGAGGCCGAAGCCGAAGCCGCCGTGGGCCGGCAGGCCGTGCTTGAAGGCGGTGACATAGTGGACGAAGCCCGGGTCTTCGGGGTTAACGCCGGCTTTTTTCATTTGTTCGACGAGTACTTCGTAGCGGTGCTCGCGCTGCGGGGCGGTCGAGATTTCGATGCCGCGGAACAGCAGGTCAGCCGAACGGGCCGTGCCGTCGCCGTTATCCATGTGGTAGAACTTCATTTTGGCGGCTGGGAGGTTGGTGGCGAAGACGGCTTCGCAGCCTTCGTTTTTCTTGGTGTAGTCGCAAATCCATTTTTCTTCGTCAGGTGTCAGGTCGAGTTCCTTGGTCGTGTCTTTGCCGGTGGCTTTGGAGTACATTTCGTGGATTTCGGCCATGGTGTAGCGGGGGAATTCCGGCTTTAGCGTCAGCTCCGGAGCGTTCCATTTTTTGAGGGCGTCGCCGTGCTCTTCGTAGGTGCGGGTCAATACTTCAAACACCAAATTCTGCAGCAGGTCCAGGACGTCTTTGTGCCCGTCAATGAAGCCCATTTCGACGTCGAGCATCGTGACTTCGGATACGTGGCGGGTGGTAGCGCTGAGTTCAGCCCGGAAAGCCGGGGCGATCTCGAAGACACGCTCGAACACGCCGACCATGATTTGCTTGTACAGCTGGGGGCTTTGAGCCAGTGTTGCCTCTTTGCCGAAATAGTCGGTCTTAAAGACTTCGGCGCCGCCTTCGGCATTACCGGCTACCAGTTTCGGCGTGTTAATTTCAACAAAGTCGTTCTTGTACAAAAACTCGCGAATATAGCGGGTCAGTTCGCTGCGGATCTTAAAAATCGCTGTCTCTTGCAAGTTACGCAGGCCGATAACGCGGTTGTCGAACAGAGTGTCCAGGTTGTCTGATTTGTGGCTCAGCGGCTTGTCGATTTCGACGGGGGGTTCTTCGGTAACCGGCACCATGACAATGATAACCGCATCGTGGAGTTCGGCGCCGCCCGGGGCGCGTGGTTCTTCAACCAAAGCGCCTTGCACTTCAACGACCGTACCGATTTGCAGGCCACGCAGTTTTTCAACTTCGGCTTTGTCTTTGATAACGACTTGGGTTAAACCGCCACGGTCACGAACGTTAATGAACGTCAGGCCGCCGAGCAGACGTTTTTTGTGAATCCAGCCTTGAATGGTGACTTGCTCACCGATATGTGTTTTGAGTTCTTTGCTTAAAACGCGCATGTGTTCTCCTAAGATTATGGTCAAATGGCTAGGGGAAGGGTCGTCTTATATACAGCCGCGTTCGCCTGTTAGGCGCGGTTGCCGACCCGGAGATTCATATTGCGTTTGACCGTGTGCATCGCAGTTATTCTACCACCTCTGTTGCTTCGGGGGAAGACGGAACGTTCTCCGGCTCGTCGGGTTGGGCTTCTGGAGACGGGGCTGGAGCAGCGTCATCGGCAACAACGGTGTCGGATTGCACGTCCGGTTCCGGCTGACGCGGCTTGAAGGCTGCAACTGAGGCACGGTCGTCGTAGGCCAAGTCATCGTCTTGCGTAACGCCGACGAGCTCAGCTAGTAGCTGGTCAAGGGTGATCACGCCGACTGCTTCTTCAAACGAATTGATCACCACGACCATAAACTGGCTGGTGCGGATAAAAGCCTGCATTACTTGCCGTAGTGTAAAATCTTCGTGAGCAAATACCAGTTTGGGGTGTACCAGATCGGCGACGCGGCCGCCTTCGCGGGCTTGCACGGCATCGCGTAGAAATAAGGTTCCTACCACTTGATCGGGCGTATCGTTGTACACCAAAAAGCTGGTCTGCCCGCTATCGTGCAGTTCACCGAGCAAAACCGGCCCGATATGATCGTCCATGCGTACCATCTTGACCCGAGCCATGGGCAATAGCACATCGGCGGCCTGACGTTCGTCAAACTGAACGGCGCGCTCTAGGGCGTCCAGATCACGGTGCGAAATACGGTTGTCTACTTGTTCTTTCTGCTGCTGCAACAGGGCGACAAGATCCTCTTTTTCGTACAAACCGCTATGTACATGGTGCGTGCGTACTTTACTAACGGCGCCGACTACGGCTTGCAACGGCGCATGAAGATAGGTCAGCAACCAGTTTAATGCCGGTGCGGCATGTACGGCAATACGGGCGCTATGCACAGTCAAACGAACAGACTGTAAAAATAGAGCACCGCTGACGGCAAGGACAATCACGGCGAAGGCGGCAACACTGACCAAACCGCTGGCCAACAGTAACAATCCCGAAGAAAAGCTCAACACAAATATGGTCCACAGCAGCAAACGCATAGTGGCGCCGTAGGCTACGGGCCGGTACAAAGTTGCCGCCAAATGGTCGCCGCGGTTTGCCAAACGCTTTAATTCTTTAGCCGGAATCGAACTGTAAAAACGCTGCAGGGCCATAGCCAGCAAGCTAATAATCAATAGCAGTAACCCACATATGCTTACAATCATGCATTCATATTACGCTACAACCGTGCGCCATTTCAAAATTTACCGTTTCCTGCCCGCGGCCGCCACTCGGCGTCCACGCATCCGCTGGTATATATCCTGCTCTCCCAACCAGTAACTAGAGACCATCAATACTACCGCTAGGTACACCGGCCAGACAATCCATAAATATCGCTGGACGCTGCTAAACAGCGACGCTAACGGCCCGCTGCTGGTAAGTGATGCTACGCCCGTAGCTTGGCCTTTGACTACGGCATTGAGCTGGAGTAACCCGGATACTCCCTTGGCGTCGGTGGCCTTTATGAACACATCGTAGGTCTTAACTAACGGATAGGCGTGCGTAAAATCAAAACGGTCGCCGTTAGTACGGTTAAATACCGACTGGCTGTCGTCCCCCCATGCAATACTAACGGTGTACGGAGCGGTTCCGCCGTTCAGCCCCAGGGTCCAAGTAAACGGCTGTCCGACATAGTGTGTCTGGAACTTGTATTCTGAAGTAATGATCAACGAGGGGGTCGAGGGCTGTAGCTTTAGCAGGTTCGGCAGGAAGGAACGTACCCGGATCTCAAACGTCGGCAACACGGCCGACCAACCCTGGTTGTTCGACGCTGTCACGTCCACATGGTGTATGCCATCGGGCAGGGCATGGTCCAGCGTACATGTCCACCAGCCCTGGGCGTCAGCCTGGGTTTTACAGATAGCCACCTCTGAGTGAAAGGTTACTACAATATCGGCATACGGCAAGGCGTAGCCGGAAACCGTCGGGCGGCTACTGACAGACTGAATGCTACCCTCCTGATAGTCAGCGCTCTCGACGTTCGTAATCTGCAGCGTGGCCGGTGTGGCAACGGGGGTGGCCGGCGGGGCGGCTATTGTCTCGTCGTAGTACACCGTGATGGGCGCCGAAGGCGGGCCTTCATCGTTCGTCACGTTATAAACCTTAGCCTGTAGCTGGTTAACGCCCGGTAGCAGTGACGTCTGAACCTGGAACACCGAAGCCGTACAGGCCGATGTACCGCTAAACGTAGCGCCACGATACAACTTAACGTAAGCCGCGGCCGGGCACGTGCCGAGTACCGTAACTTGTTGGGAACTAACGTGCTGGGAATTTGCCGGCGTGCCGATAACTGCCGGTACGGTTATCGGCGGAGCACTTACCGTAGCCGTCACGTCATAACTGGCGGCCAGGCTTTGATATGTCGAGCCGGCCAGGATAACGCCGGCACACAAGACCACCATAACACTGAAGGGATGCAGCAAGACGCGCTTATGCAACGGCCGGGCATGCTTGATGAGGGTCTTCTTGGTCGTTTTTACTGGTTTTGTCCGCTTACTGACAGGGGGTTTGGTAGTTTTCACGGCTTTTTGTTATATATGGTTGTTCATGCTTATGGTAGCACTCTTGTCGTCTCTTGCCAAACAGGGCTGCAGAAAAGCTGGAGAGGCCATATAAATAATAGACAGCCCTCAGCGGGTCACAGTGTATACTAGAACACATGAGTAAAGCCTTTTGGGTAGCCATAGCTGCCGTTATCGTGATCTTCGGGGGAATTCTATTATTTAAGGGCGGTGACGCCAATGCGCCAAGCAATACCAATGCCAAGGCCACCAACCACCTTATCGGCAACGGCAAGACCGGCGTCGTGCTTGTAGAATACGGCGACTACCAGTGCCCGTTCTGCGGCCAATACTACCCGCTCGTTAAGCAAGTACAACAAAAGTACAACGACCAAATCACTTTCCAATTCCGTAACCTGCCCCTACTGCAGATCCACCAAAACGCCTTTGCCGGCGCCCGCGCCGCAGAAGCCGCTTCATTGCAGGGCAAATTCTGGCAAATGCACGATATGCTCTACGAGAACCAGAGCGCTTGGAGCAGCAGCCCCAAAGCACTCACTATCTTTGAAGGCTACGCCAAACAACTCGGGATGAATGCCGACCAATTCAAAAAAGACTTCGCCAGCAGCGCCGTTAATGACGCTATTAACGCCGACATCCTAGTCTTCGACAACACTAAACAGGAAAAAAGCACACCCACATTCTTCCTGGACGGTAAAAAAATAAAGCCTGTCAGCGTGGACGAATTTAGCAAGCTCATTGACGGCGAAATCGCCGCCAAGAGCAAGCAATAGTACTTCAGTACTTCTAGTAGTGTAAGAATTCACGCCAGGACGGACGCCTGACAACTACTGGTACACGCGTAGGGCGTGAAGACACAACTTTAATTTTGACGGACATGGTGAACTCCTAGACACAAGCTTGCCGCTATCGTCTCTCGCTGACAACGGTAAACAAACTTCTATTTTATTCTTTTAATGTGTTTTTGTCTCTCACGATCTCGCATTCGCAGAAGTAGTAAGATGTTACCAGACTATGCTTATGGTTGTCAAGCGCTCCCGGGGGCAGGCTCGGCGCTAGCGTGTTCTTTACTGTCAGCGATCCGTTGAGCTAAACCATGAACGGCAACCGGCTTCAGTACATCATCGGCCATAGTGCTCAGGCGCTTTTCCTGAGCCCGTTCAAATATATCGCCCCAATCATGCGTCACACCCTTGGAGTCCATCTTGGCGCCGCAACCAATGCGCTGACAAACCGCCATACCCGATTTGTCGCGCACGATCTCGACTTTAACGCGAATCGGCAGCGGATTGCCGTCAAAATCGTACGGCGAGCAATG
The DNA here is from genome assembly GCA_035996265.1 of Saccharimonadales bacterium (SeqCode). Classification (GTDB taxonomy): domain Bacteria; phylum Patescibacteriota; class Saccharimonadia; order Saccharimonadales; family UBA4665; genus PMNU01. Next base: position 5,463 of record DASYJQ010000212.1, on the reverse strand, counting down.
GCAAGCGTCAATACTATACGAACATGCGCCCGACTCGCCCCCGGACTCGCTGTCTTGCAGCGTGCCGCCATATACGTCCTGCTGGCCAAGCTCTTTGGCTGCCCCTTCTTTCTCTGTGTCGCCAAACTTCGTAGGGGCGCAACCGCCGCCGGACCAGCCGATGGCAACGCCGCCGCGCACATTGTTGGCGGCCATCTCGTGTAAGCGGGCCAAAGCTTCCCCGTTGGCCATCGTCGCTAACTCGCCGGCATCCACCGAAGCAAAATGTGCCGGTTCAGCGCGGTCTAGTAGCATATTCCATATGTCGCGGGCGCAGGCATAGCGCACGGCGTTTTCCATAAACAGCGCTTCGGGGCGCCCGAAGTCATCGTCGTAGGCCACCTCCATCATGGTCGCCTGGTCACTACTACTGAACACGTCGGCATTCTTTGCCAGCAGTGCCTGCGCCAGACCGCGCATCTCGTTGTTGTTCTGCCCGGTGTACAGAGCGCGGCCTAATGCCTCTATGTACACGTCGAAGTAGCGACGGACATGCGCCTCACGTTTTTGCATAACGTCCGTAACCGAAATCGTATCAGCCCTGCCGTTTACGATTTTCTGGTAACTGTCGTGCAATTGCGACCCAAAGGCCTGCGCCGTTTGCAAATCAACGTCTTTTTTACGGATAACGTTGCGGATCATGTGGTTAGCGGGCGTGTCAGGGGCGATTTCTACCTTGTTCTCGGCCCACAGACGCCGGAAGGCTGCTTTGTTGCTGTTTTTTACCGAGTAGGGGCCGCAGTGGACGCGGCCGGAGTGGTCTTTGTAATACACCTGTATGACGGCCAGTCCGCGCTTATACCCGATAATACTCACCTTGCCCCAGAACTCGTCACCATCACGGTCCATGGCATCCAATGGTTCCATGCTCGGCACTGCTATCATTTCGCCGGGGGCCAACCCGTCAACCAGTTCGGCAATATATATGTCATTCTCGGCGCGCTCTACTTCACTGTCCATTCGCGGGTCAAACATCTGTTTCTTACGGGCAGCGTCGAGTCCGACGCCAACAAGGTCACGCATGCGTTGGCCCCGACTGGTTACGGCATAGCCATCGACTGTTTCCAGTACGCGCATCGGGTCAAATTTGAGGCGTCCGCGCAGATCGGCCGATGCCGCCGTTTCAACTTTTTGCTGGCTGATGACGACGTTCTCTTGCACGCTGGTCTTAAAGTCATGCCAAGCCTCCTGGCGGACACCCTCGGCGTATGCCGGGTCGATAGCCTCTTCTATGGCGACGCGGCCGAGTTCGAGTGTCACGCCTAAAGCAAACCCAAAGGCTTCTTGCGCTTCTACCCCCGCTGATGCAGGTCTTGCTTCGGTCATCACTGCCATAAAAAATACCCTCTGCCCGTGCAGGGGTCAGAGGGTGTCTAATACACCAACCATCTTCCTGCTCGGGAATATATGTTTGTTGCTGTATCGGACTTATTCTCGTAAGAAATTCACCGTTGCGGCACAGTGCGGGAGTTTCACCCGCTTCCAGCGTTTCTAATGTTAAGTACCCTAATCGTAGCACGGCGAAGCACCACATGTATGGTGTGATTTTGCCAACGAAACACCAACTATTATTACTGCGATAGCTTGTTCTTGAGGGCGCTCAGACGCGGTATAAAACTCTGCGCGGCGCCTTCCAGGCCCAATACTTTTAACGCGCCGACTAGAACATATAGGTGGTCGATATGCTCCTGCGCGATATCGCCGGCCTGCTCCAGTTCGGCAAAAAAATGCTCTACCTTTTCTACTAGCCACTTTTCATCACTCGGTTTGATTTCGTTGGTCGTAACTTTACTTGGCATGCTGGGCGATACTACTTCGAGCGACCGCGCCGAGTGGTCGCGTTTGCGCAAATGCCCGCGCCGTATCAGATTATTGATGTGCAGCGCCACAGTTGCTACTGAAGTGTAATTCAGCCCCACCATGACCTCGCGATAGCTGGGGCTATACCCATGCTCACCTATAAACTGCTCGATAAACGTGAGCAGCTCCCGTTGTTTCTTGGTAGGACGGACCGTTTCGGTCATACGTTTGCCTCCTTTGCCCCCCTAGATTTGGCGTAAAAAACCCATAAGCGGTACCATGCGAAATTCCAAACTGTAAAGAACCCCGCGGATATAAAAAAACCAATATACGGGCTAATGCCAGCCCTGTTGAGACCCCAAATAATTATATAGTCGAGTAAAAGATTACCGGCAGTCAGCACAGCGTATCTGCCAACTGTCGCGCCTTCGTGCTTGGCTAGTTGTGGATTATTAAAGGCCCAGTATCGTTGGATGGTGTAATTGACAGTCCAGCCAATAACGTCCGCTATCATTTTGGCCGGAAACCACGCCCAGCCTAATCCACTGTAGCATACTGCAAACACAGCATAGCCAGTCCAGAAGTAACTGGTACCGCCAATCATATATTGCAAAAATTGTACCAGATCGGCGCGGTTCAGATGAATTCGGTCGGTAATGCGCATACCTCATAATAGTATAACTCAATTTAATTACCGCAACGATGCGGGTATCAGGGATGGAGCACGGCGCCCCGCTCTAGAGTAAAAGTGGTACAATCTAGTCACATGAAGAATAACGCTTCTATCGTCTATAACCTGTGTTTAATTGTGGGCGATTTCTTTGCGCTCGTCGCCGCTTTTATTATCGCCTACATATTACGCGTAAAGCTGGCTGTCGGTATCGACCAAGCGCCAATCACTTCTAATGGCCGGACGTTCCTTGGCATCTTCATTGTCGTGCTGCCGTTCTGGATTCTTATTTTTGCTATGCTCGGCCTCTACAACAACAATATATATGAAAAGCGCTTCAAAGAACTGGGACGGCTGCTGATGGGTTCATTTATTGGCCTGTTATTCGTTATCTTTTGGAACTTTGTAGCCGATCACCCCATATTTCCGGCGCGATTGGTGCCGATATACGGTTTTGCGTTCGCATTCATATTTTTGGTTATCTTCCGCAACACCGCCCGCTTTGTGCGCATCCAACTTTTCCGCCGGGACGCCGGATTAACCCGCGTACTCTTGATCGGCAATACCGGCATGACGCTAGAACTGGTCAACTGGCTGGCCGATAGCCGTAAATCCGGATACAAGGTCGTGGGCGTGGTGGGAGGCAAACGCAGCATCGGCAACAACGACGTGCCGCTGTATCATAATTTTGAAGCTTTCCTGGATGCATATAAAGACGAGTTACACGGCATCGTGCAGACCGAACTGTACGCCGACGAAAACCGTAATGCCAAAATCCTGGCCTTTGCGCAGGAGAACCACGTAGGCTATCGCTTTGTGCCGGGTAATACTGAATTATTTACCGGCAACATCGAGGTAGAATTATTCCGCAATAGCGTACCGGTCATCACCGTGCACCAGACGGCGCTATTCGGCTGGGGCCGGGTGGTCAAACGCCTGTTCGACATTGGTGTCGGCAGCCTGGCGCTTGCTATTGCTTCGCCGGTGATGCTGCTGATAGCTATTGCTATCAAAGTCCGGGAGCCGCATGCGCCGATCTTTTATAAGCCGCAACGCCTCGGCCGGTTTGGCGGCACCTTCTCGTTTTACAAATTCCGCAGTATGTACTGGGAATACAGCATGAGCCCGGAAGATGGCTTCGCGAAAATGGGGCGCTTGGACCTGCTCAAACAATTCCGCGAAAACGGCGATCAATTAACGAATGACCCGCGCATCACCCCCATGGGACGTTTTTTGCGCAAAACCAGCCTCGACGAACTGCCGCAACTGCTCAACGTGATAAAAGGCGACATCAGCCTGGTGGGGCCGCGCGCCTTGGACCCCATCGACTTCGAAAAACATCCCAAAAAGAATCTTATTCTGGCCGTCAAAACCGGCCTCACCGGCCTGGCTCAGGTATCCGGCCGCCGCGAAATCAGCTTCGAAGAACGCCGCAAGCTAGACCTGTACTACGTCCAAAACTGGAGCTTTTGGATGGATATTGTCATCTTAATTAAAACTATTCGCGTGGTCTTGAGCGGCCGGGGGACGAATTCATGAACGCTCCCACCCAACCACGGGTGGCTATTGTCCATGACTGGCTGATCGGCGGCGGCGCGGAGCGCGTAGTGCAAGCCCTGCATGAGCTCTATCCGGACGCGCCGATTTACACGTCATACAGCACACCGGAATGGCGCGAACGCCTGGACGGCAAAGTAGTGACCGGCTTCCTGCAAAAATGGCCGTTCTCTAAAATCCGTAAGTTCGTGGGGCCGTTGCGTATTTGGTGGTTCACCCGCTTGGATTTCAGTGCATACGACCTGGTCATCAGCAGCAGCGGCAACGGCGAGGCCTTTGGTGTCCGCACTCCTAAACATACGACGCATATCTGCTACTGCCATACGCCGACCCACTATTACTGGCGTCATTACGACCAGTATCTAAAGCACCCGGGGTTCGGCCTGTTCGACCCTCTTGCCCGCCTGGGCTTAAAATTATTGGTTGGGCCATTGCGAAAGTGGGATTACAAGGCCGCGCAACGTCCCGACTACTTTATCGCAAACTCGTCGCACATCCAATCCGACATTCAGCGTTACTATGGCCGCGAATCCACCGTCATCCACCCGCCCATCGACATTGCCCGCTTTAAGGACGCCGGCGACGGTCATCGCGAAGGTTTTGTCACTGCCGGCCGCCAAGTGCCTGCCAAGCACACCAACCTAATCGTCGAAGCCTGTACTAAACTCGACGTCCCGCTTACAGTTATTGGCCGCGGGCCGGAGCATACTCGCCTCACAAAAATTGCCGGACCGTCGGTCACATTTCTACATAACGTCACTGACGCCGAAATGCCGGAACATTTTGCCGCCGCCAAGGCATTTGTATTCGCCAGCTACGACGATTTTGGCATCGTGCCCATCGAGGCGATGGCCGCCGGTACACCGGTCATCGCCTTCCAGGCCGGCGGCGCGTTAGACTACGTAATCCCCGGTAAAACAGGCGCATTTTTTGACGAACAAACCGTGCCTGCCGTACGCAAAGCGCTGCGCACATTTGACGCTGCGCACTACAAACAAGGTGTTATAAGACAGTTCTCCGAACAGTTCTCACCCCAGATATTTAAGACAAAATTGCGACAATTTATTGACACTTTGCCGGAAGAACGTTGACAAAAAAACCTATGAGTCTACACTCGACAGGATATGTGTGGAATTGTAGGATACATCGGAAATCGGGACGGCGCCGATATTGTACTCGCCGGATTAAAGGGCTTGGAGTACCGCGGCTATGACTCAGCCGGTATTGCACTGCTCGATAAAAACAACCAAGCAACGTTACTCAAGCAAATCGGCCGCGTTGACGGGCTGGAAAAATTATTAGACGAAAAACAGGCCGCCGAAGCACCGTTAGCCATTGGCCACACGCGTTGGGCAACACACGGCGGGCCATCTGTTACTAACGCCCACCCGCACAGC
>DASYJQ010000211.1:0-1570 GCA_035996265.1 Saccharimonadales bacterium (SeqCode) | reverse complement strand
GCAGCAACGACATAGCTGAATGACAAACTATTGGTGCCTGAGCCGCCTGTATATGTGGCTATGCCGCCATCATTAAGTAAGAGCGTTGGCCCCGCCCCACCTACTGCTGAGACGGTCACTGCGGCGCTCATTGTGAGGGTCAGAGTAACAATCTTGCCAGCATTAAAGTCGCCACTTGATGGTGTATCTGTAATGGAGAGCAAGGTTGAGAGAGGGGTGAGCGACTGAGTGAAAGCCAGTGACGGAGTGCTGAGATTTCCGGCATGGTCTGTTGCTACTGCTGTGAACGAGTGACTACCAGCTAGTAATACGCTTGTGGTGAATGTCCACGTCCCAGTGCTGTTTGTAGATGTCGTACCAAGCAAGGCCGATCCATCCATGATTGAAATCGTACTGTTTGGCTCGGCCGTGCCGTTCAAAGTAACGGCATTCGCCTTGACACTATCACCCAAGATAATCGGCATGTTCGGAGCAGAAGTATCGATCATCGGGCCGGTTTGCGTAAGACCGGTCAAGGAGAGGAGGGCGGTGTTACCGACGCTATCCTTGATGGTGCCGCCGTTTAGATTGATGGCTGTAATAGCCAGTGCCGTTGCTGTCTCTCCTGACGCCACTGTGTAGCTGAAGGATAATGTATTGGTGCCGCTGCCGCTGACATAGGAGGCAATCCCATTATCATTGAGGGTAAGGGTGGGAGCGCCTGTGACTGTGACGGCCGAACTCATTTTGAGAGTCAAGGTTACCGTATGTCCCGCGTTGAGGTCTCCGCTCGAAGGCGTTTCCGTGATCGAAGTAAGCATCGGCACGGCAAAAATGATTTGAGTGAAAGGTAAAGGCGTCAATGGGCCCGTATTGCCGGCTTGATCCGTTGCACTTGCCGTGAAGGAATGGGTGCCGACCGAGAGGACACCCGTTGTGACGCTAAAGTTTCCGCTGCTGTCAGCAACACCCGTTGCAAGTTTGGTCGAGCCTTCGAAAATGGCGACTATGCTATTCGCTTCGGCTTTGCCGTTCAGGGTTACGGCGTTGCCGGAGACGCTATCGCTCAAAATGATTGGTGAGTTAGGCGCGACGGCGTCGATCATCGGGCCGGTTTGAGTCAGGCCGGTCAGGGACAGAATGGCTGAATTGCCCGTGCTATCTTTAATGGAAGCGCCTGTCGGCAGATTAATGGAGATGATAGCGAGTGCAGGTGTGGTTTGTCCTGCAGCAACAGTATAGCTGAAGTTGAGGGTGTTGCTGCCGCTGCCGCTAACATAAGTGGCGGTGGCGCCATCATTAAGCAACAAAGTGGGTATACCGGTGACAAGAACCGAGGAGCTCATGGTAAGCGTCAGTGTTACAACTTTCCCGGCATTGAGATCACCCGACGAAGGCGTTTCCGTGATCGCCGTTACCATAGGGGCCGGATTGATGGTCTGACTGAAGGGTAAAGATGGAGCACCGATATTGCCGGCTTGATCAATCGCGGTTGCGGTAAAGCTGTGTGTGCCAACGGTAAGGGCGAGGGTCGTATAGGTCCATGCGCCGGTCGTATTCGTAAGCGCCGTTCCAAGCTGAGTTGTGCCGT
>DASYJQ010000210.1:0-6071 GCA_035996265.1 Saccharimonadales bacterium (SeqCode) | reverse complement strand
AGCCGCGCTTGTTATTAATAAGCTGAATAATCGAACCGACGTATTGTTTGGGCGCAACGATCTCTCCCCTGATCCATGGCTCACGGATTTCACTGATGTTGGCCGGGTCAGGCAGATCGGCCGCGCTTTTAATATCGATTTCAGTGCCGTTATTGAGGCTGATCTGGTAGTCGGTCGACGGATTGGTAATAACCAGATCAAGGTTGTACTCACGCTCCAGGCGTTCACGCACGATGTCCATATGCAGCAAGCCCAAGAATCCAATGCGAACACCAAAGCCCAGTACCGGCGAGTTCTCGAGTTCGTACTGCAACGCCGAATCGCTCAGTGTCAGCTTTTCGATGGCGTCTTTTAAGTCTTGGTAGTGCTCATTGCTGTCCGGGAAAAAGCCGGCGTAGACAAACGGATGCACATCTTTGTAGCCGGGCAGGGCAGTCGTCGCCTGGTTTTTGACCAAGGTGATGGTGTCCCCTACCTTGGCTTCGCGGGTGCTTTTGAGGTTGGTCACGACGTAACCGATTTCAGCAGTTTCGATAGCCGGCAAAGCAGACATATCCGGCTTAAGGGCGCCGACTTCCAGGGCTATGCCCTGCCCGCCTGAGGCCATCATGCGGATCTGATCACCCTTGCCGATGCGGCCGTCTACGATACGAATGTACAAAATAACACCGCGGTAGTCATCATAATAGCTGTCAAAGATCAGGGCCCGGGTCGGCGCATCCATGTCGCCCTTCGGCCCTGGAACTTCGGTAATCACTCGTTCTAGCACAGCTTCGACGCCTTGGCCGGTTTTGGCGCTAATTTGTAAAATGTCTTCAAATTTGCAACCCAGCAGGCTGACAATTTCAGCCCCTACCCGCTCAACGTCGGACGCCGGCAGATCAATCTTGTTGAGCACCGGGATGATGGCCAGGTCGGCCGCGATAGCCAAATAAACGTTAGCCAGTGTTTGAGCCTGCATACCCTGGGTTGCGTCAACCACTAGGATTGCTCCTTCGCAGGCTTCCAGGCTGCGTGATACTTCATAGCTGAAGTCAACGTGCCCGGGGGTGTCGATCAAATTTAGCTGGTAGCCCTTGTAGTCCATGCGCACCGGTTGCAATTTGATGGTGATGCCCCGTTCGCGCTCCAAATCCATACGATCCAGCACTTGTTCCTTCATCAGGCGCTTTTCGACGGTGCCGGTAATTTCCAGCAAACGGTCGGCCAGTGTAGACTTGCCGTGGTCGATATGCGCGATGATACAGAAGTTGCGGATAAGGTCTTGCTTCATTGGGCCTTATTATAACAGAGGTAGCCAATGCAGCTAAATTGCACTACTAGCATTCCCCATACCTGCGATATACACTAGAACTATGCAATGGCTACCCGAACGCCGCCACCAACGCGCGCTAGTGATCGCCGTTATTGTCGCTCTGGGGTTTGGCGCTTACTTTTTACGTCCGTATTTCTCGGTCATATTACTGAGCGCCATCATGGCCTACATGTTTCATCCAATATATAGTTGGCTGCTGCGCCACACAAAAAAGCGCGGCGCAGCATCGGCGCTGACCTTTTTTATCAGCCTGTTTATCGTTGTTATTCCGTTGGTGTTACTCGGTTTCTTAACATTCCTGCAAGCCGAAAGTCTCCTCAAAGTCATTACCGGCGGCGGCATAGATATTCAGTCTTTTAGTAATCACGCGCTCGACAAAGTGAACCACCTGCTCACTCAAGTACCGGGCGGCTATCACATCACCCAGGCCCAGGTTACTTCGACCCTCAACCATACACTGTCCAGCGTGGCCCAAGGCGTTCTGAACCTGCTGCGCTCATCAGCCAGCAGCATTGCGGCCTTGTTCGTAACCGCCGTCATCTATGTCTACCTATTCACGAACTTGCTGGTATATGGCGACAAGCTGGTCGGCGTTATCAAACAGTTAAACCCGCTGGGCGGGGCTGCCAGCACAACCTACCTGGACAAAATGGGCGCCATGACTACCGCTATGGTCCGCGGCCAGTTTATTATCGCCACCGTCCAGGGTCTGCTCAGCGCGCTGATTATCCATATCGCCGGCGTGCATCACGTATTCTTCTTCATGTTCCTACTGTTAACGGTGCTGTCGGTTATCCCGCTGGGCGCCGGTATCGTCAGTATTCCAATCGGTCTGTACTTGCTGGTGACCGGTAATATTTGGCAGGGTATATTGGTGTTGTCGTTCCACTTTGCGGTGGTCACCAATATAGATAATATCCTGCGGCCGCACTTGGTGCCAAAGGATGCCCGGCTTAATTCGGCGCTTACTATATTATCTGTGTTTGCGGGCATCAGCATGTTCGGCTTTTTGGGTGTCGTCATCGGCCCGGTCATCATGATACTTATCACCACGACGATGCACATGTACTTACAGGCCCAGCGCGCGGCCAAGGCGGAACCGACCGCTATGCCAGACTAACTACCGAGGGCTATAACCCAAGTTTATCGATGTTCAAAGTGTTAACCGCCGTATTGACGCCCGCTTGCAAATTGACCGCTCCGGCACTCAGCGATGTGCCAACAGCCGCAGCTTGCCCGGATACGGGAGATTGCGGCGTGGCGGTGGTGTCTTGTGTTTGCAGGGCGGCAGCGGCCGCCGTACTCGGCAAAGTCGCGCCCATGTTGGCGATGTCGGCGTCGTCGGTAGTAACTACTTTAAGCAGGGAAGGCGTGTTGTCGGCGCCAACCTCGGGCATATGCTCTGACGGCTGCGGGTGGCGTTCGCTGCGGAACGGCCCTACCCCGAAAGCTACCGTGGCTGACAGACATATAAGCACCACCGCCAGCAGGGCAATACCCCATACCAACATTTTAGAATTCATTGCCCGTTTCAGACGCCCCGATGTGCGCGCTTGGTCCTGCTCCATATGCTTATATTGTACCCTGCGGGGGCAATATGGCATAGCAGCCGCAACGGTTAAAGTGCTACGCGCTGAACGGCCCGCGCACCGGGCGCAGAATAATTTTCTTAAGCCAAACGAATATCGGCCGGGCTTCTTCTATGGCGAACAGACCGGATATAGCCACATGCACGCCCATCACCACGCCTGCGATAACGCCCAGCTTTATAACCAACGTCAGCCCGAGGTCGCTGGAAGTTAGCGGCAAGAAGCCGACGGCAATATAGCCGGCCAACATACTAAAGCCGCCGACCGACACAATACGGCCGACGCCGCCCCAGAACTTCATGTTCAACAGACCGCGGTCGCGGAGGATCATGATGAAGCCCAGGATAATAACTTCAATCATGGCCGACAGCGAGGCCGACAAGGCCAGCCCGGCGATGCCGTACGTCGACCGGCGCGCCAATATAGCAGCCAACGTAATGTTAAGGGCAATGGTAAATACCGACACGAACAACGGCGTACGCGTATCTTTGCGGGCGTAGAACCAGCGTGAAATAATCGTGTACACAATGCGGAAGAATATGGCCAGCGTCAAAAAGCCGAAGATCAAGGCAATCTCCGACGAGTCGGTCTTAAAGATCAGGCGCGCCAGGTAGCCGCGGCAGAAATAGGCCACAATAACCACCGGTATAGTAATCCAGATCATAAACCGCAATACCTGTAAGAACTCCTTACGGAACAGATCCGGCCGCCCCATGCTCAAACGTGCTGCCAGCCGCGGGAAGGCAGCAGTAGAAATAGCCGTTCCAATCAACAGCGTCGGCGCCGATTGCAGAGTGAGTGCGTTGTTGTAGTAGCTAATGTTTGCCGTACCCAGCTGCGAAGCAAAGCGCGTTTCAACAATACCTTGGACTTGGTCCATACCTTGGTCCAGGGCACGCGGTGGCAACTGCCTGATAACCAACTTAAAGTCACTCCTGCGCCACAGGATTTTCGGCTTCCAGGTAAATCGGGTGCCGATCAACCCCACGCAGACCACCAACAGTTGCAATATGCCACCCACGAATGCGCCGACCCCTAACCCCTTCAAGCCAAAATCGGTATACCGGAACACGAAAATACTGGCAATAATCGCCAAGTTGTAAAACAAAGGGGCAAGGGCGAAGAAAAAGAACCGCCCCAGTGTTTGCTGCACGCTAGTCAAAATACCGGCAATCGTGAAGAACAGCGGGTTAAACGACAGGAATCGCATAATAGTCGCGGCATTGTTGAGTTGCTCTGGGTCCAAGGCCGGGCCGACAATATGGTGGATCAGCGGCTTGGCGAACACCAACATAATGACGCCGACGATAAACATAACTATACTTAACGCGTTAAGTAAACTGGAGGTGACTTCCCACATCGCTTTACGTTCATTCTTGGCTAGCTTGTCGGCTAATACCGGTATAAATGCCACGCCCAACACGCCGGCCGACAGCGTAAAGAAAAAGAAATCAGGTATGTTAAAGGCGGCAAAGTATGCACCGGTACTCTGGCTGCCGTGTGCTGAAAAGTTAGCGTTTACCAAACTAGTGCGCAGAAAGCCGAGTATTTGACTAATGAACGCCGCACCTACTAATAACAACGCTACGTTCGATAACGGCAGACGCTTTTTTGGTTTTGGTGTTTGGGATTCCTGCATGCTACAAGTAAATCTTTTCTAGGCTGCCTTTAGTATATAGAAAAGAAGCAAGAGGGGATAGTCCGGCCCGAAGTTAATACAGCTCGGCGGCCTTAGGCATGTGTGTGCCTTGGAAGATCTTCTTAACGGCTTCGGCTTCCACTGTTTCCTTTTCAATTAGTAAATTCTTGAGTGCTTTCAGATATGCCAGGTTAGCTTTGACGACAATGCGGGCGCGGTTGGCAGCTTCGGTGATCAGGGCTTCAACTTCGTCGTCAATTACTTTGGCGGTTTCGTCGGAGTAGTCGCGCTCGTGTACGATGCGGTCGATCATCATGCCATCGTCGACGTGGAACACTTGGTCGCGCAATTTCTTGCCCATGCCCTGATTAATGACCATGTCGCGCGCCAGTTCGGCGGCTTTCTGCAGGTCGGAACCAGCGCCGGTAGTGACGTGATCGGCGCCAAAGACAACTTCTTCGGCAATGCGGCCGCCCAGCATACGAGCCAGGACATCTTTAAATTCAACAATACTGTGGTAACTTTTGTCTTCTGGCGGGATGAACCAGGTGACGCCGCCGGTACCGCCGCGGGGGATGATCGTAACTTTGTGCACCAGGTCGCTGTCCGGCAATACATGGCCGACAACAGCGTGACCGGCTTCGTGGTAAGCGGTAATTTCTTTTTCTTTATCGCTCATTACCTTGCTCTTGCGCTCTGGCCCGATGGCGACCTTTTCAAAGGCTTGGGTAACATCTTCGTTGGTGATTTCCTTGTGGCTCAAGCGCGCGGCGATGATTGCGGCCTCGTTGGTAATGTTCGCCAGGTCGGCGCCGGATGATCCGGCTGACTTAGCGGCCAACGAATCAATATCAACATGGGCGCTCACCGGCTTCTTGGCAAAATGTACCCTAAGAATGGCTTCGCGGTCTTTACGGTCTGGCAGGTCGATATTCACACGGCGGTCAAAACGGCCGGGGCGGAGCAGGGCAGGGTCGAGCACGTCAGCGCGGTTGGTTGCAGCCAATACGATAACGTTTTGACCTTGTTCAAAGCCGTCCATCTCAACCAAAATCTGGTTCAGTGTTTGTTCGCGTTCGTCGTGGCCGCCGCCCATGCCGGAACCGCGGCGGCGTCCAACGGCGTCAATTTCATCAACAAAGATAATGCACGGCGCGTTCTTTTTTGCCTTTGCAAACAAATCACGAACACGGCTTGCACCGACACCGACAAACATCTCGACAAATTCCGAACCCGATATGCTAAAGAACGGCACGTTGGCTTCCCCGGCTACGGCGCGCGCCAACATCGTCTTACCGGTACCAGGAGGCCCTACCAGCAGTACCCCCTTCGGGATACGCGCGCCGACTGCGGCAAACTTCTTCGGGAATTTCAAAAATTCAACGACTTCTTGTAAGTCCTGCTTGGCTTCTTCGGAGCCGGCAATACTTTCAAAGGTAACTTTGTCCTTTTCGTTGCCGTACAAGCGGGCGCGGCTCTTGCCGAAACTCAAAGCCTGGTTCCCCTGCCCCTGGGCGCTGCGCAACAT
>DASYJQ010000209.1:0-7217 GCA_035996265.1 Saccharimonadales bacterium (SeqCode) | reverse complement strand
CAGAGACGAAAAAAAGCAGGATGACATGCGCAAAAAGTACCAGAGCGATAAAATTAAGTTTTACATTGGTGACGTGCGCAATCTCGAAAGTGTCCGTGAGGCAGTACGCGGCGTAGACTTTATTTTTCACGCCGCGGCTCTCAAACAAGTTCCCTCGTGTGAGTTCTTCCCCATGGAAGCAGTACGCACTAACGTCCTTGGTACCGATAATGTGCTGACCGCCGCCATTGATGCCGGCGTCAAAAAAATCGTTTGCCTTTCGACCGACAAGGCCGCCTACCCTATCAATGCCATGGGCACATCCAAAGCCATGATGGAGAAAGTTATCATCGCCAAGTCGCGAACTATCGACCCTTCCCAGACAACAATCTGCTGCACCCGCTATGGCAACGTTATGGCCTCCCGCGGCTCGGTTATACCGATTTTTGTCGAGCAGGTAAAAGCTAGCCAGACCATCACCATAACGGATCCGCATATGACCAGGTTTCTCATGAACCTCGACGAAGCTGTCGACCTGGTGCTCTTCGCATTTAAGAACGCCAATCAGGGCGACCTATTCGTTCAAAAGTCCCCGGCAACCACTGTGGGCGACCTGGCAACGGCGATCAAGCAGCTGTTTAAATCCGACGCCCCCCTAAAAATCATTGGCACGCGGCACGGCGAAAAAGCGCACGAAACGCTGCTCACCCGTGAAGAAAAATCCAAATGCTACGACCTGGGCGATTACTTCCGCGTGCCGGCCGACAACCGCGATTTAAACTACAACAAATACTCCGTAGAAGGCGAAAAAGTCCCTGAGACTATCGAGGAATACACCTCCAGCAACACGCAGCAGCTTAATGTCCAAGAAGTCATCAAAAAATTGCAGACCGTCGATTATATTCGTAAGGAACTTTTAGGCTTCGACGCAGAATCGATATGAAAATTCTTGTCCTGGGTGCGGGGGGCATGGCGGGCCATGTCGTATCACTCTACTTACGAGAAAACGGCTTTACCGTTGATACGCTATCGGCAAAAAATGCTTTGGATGAACGCACGCATTTAATCGACGTCATGGACCATAAAATGTTCAAAGCCTTCTTAGATGCGCACCACTACGACGTCGTCGTTAATTGTATTGGATTACTCGTAAAACCCAGCGAGGAGCACAAAGACACTGCTATTTATCTTAACGCCTACTTGCCGCATTTTTTAGAAGCGTACTACCAAGACAGCAAAACCAAGGTCATACATATTGGCAGCGACGCGGTCTTCTCGAGCAAAAACCCGCCCTACCGCGAAGACGCAGCATGTGACGGCGAGTCATTCTATGGGCGTACCAAAGCACTCGGAGAGATACAAAACGCCAAGGACCTGACGTTCCGCATGTCGATAGTCGGGCCGGACATGAACCGGGACGGCAAAAGCCTCTTTAACTGGTTCTACGCCCAAAAGGGTGAAATCTTCGGATACACGAATGTGCTGTGGAATGGCGTCACCACGATAGAACTGGCCAAGGGCGTCAAAGCGGCCATCGAACAGGACTTAACCGGCATATATCATCTTATCGCCAACGATAGTATTTCTAAGTTTGCCCTGCTACAGTTATTCAAAGAGGTTTTTAAACGGAGCGGCACAACGGTAACAGCCTCCGAGGGAATTGCCACTGGCGCTGCGCTCGTCAATACCAGAACCGGTTTCAAGCACCAGGTTCCCGACTACAAAACTATGATTAAAGACATGAAAGCCTGGATGGAAAACCACCCTAAACTCTATAGCCATTATGGTAAATAAGAAGCCGAAGAAACAAAAAATATTAGTCGTATGCCAGCATTTTTGGCCGGAGACGTTTAGGATTTCTGACATTTGCGAAGGCCTGGTCGAGCAAGGTTACGAAGTCGAAGTACTGTGCGGTATACCCAACTATCCCGCTGGTAAGTTCTTTAAGGGATATGGTTTTTTTAGCAAAAAAAGGCAGCTGCATAACGGCGTGAGCATCATCCGCGTTCCTGAAATACCCCGCGGCAATAACTCTATGTTTCGTATTTTAGTTAACTACGTTTCGTTCCCTTTCTTCGCCCTGTTTTATGTGCCGATGCTGGCACGCCGCAAATATGACCGCATTCTGGTCTACGGGCTGTCGCCAGTTTTTATGGCCTTTCCGGCTATCGTGCTGGCCAAGCTAAAAAAGATTAAATTGTATATCTACGTTATGGACTTCTGGCCGCATAGCGTCTTTTCGATGATGAAAATTAAAAGTGCCTTCCTGCGGTCCGTTATCACCAAGGTTTCGTACTGGCACTACCGGCAGGCGGACGGCGTTATAGGGCTATATAAGGGTACTCAGACGCGGCTGATCAATGACATCGGCGTGCCCGCCGAACGGACTATCTACATACCGCAGGCCCCAGAAAAATTCTATGAACAGGACGTGTATGATAAGGGCTTCGCCGAGCGCTTTAAGGGCACATTTAACATCGTCTTTGCCGGAAACATTAACCCGGCACAGTGTTTTGACGTATTGCTTGGGGCGGTCAAAAAACTCGATGACGACGGATTCCATAATTTTAGATTTATCGTGCTTGGCGACGGTATGTCTAAAAAATGGGTCGTCGAAGAAGTAGAGAGGCTCGGGTTGACCGGCCACTTTGTCTTCGAAGGCCTCGTACCCGTCGAAGAAGTTCCTAAATACCATACGATCGCTGACGGACTCATTGTGGCGCTTTCCCGCAGTCCGCTATTCGATTTTAGCGTGCCGGCCAAAGTCTATTCCTATCTAGCTTCGGGACGGCCGATTATGGCCGCTATCGACGGCGAAAGCCAGCGCATCATTAATCAAAGCGGCGGCGGAATATGCGTCGATTCCGGCGACACCGAGGGCCTGTACAAAGCGCTTAAAAAAATTACCGGCATGACTAAAGCTGAGCGTACCAAAATGGGCAAACGCGGCCGGGAATACCACTTTAAGTACTACGAACGCAACTACAACTTACGGCGCCTAATAGACTTCGTATGCAACGACACAGTCGTACCCGACACCGAGTACGACGCTATCTCGTAACTTATACTTAGAGGTCTTTGTCGTCAGTCGGATACATCGTTATCCGGACGTCGGGCAACGGTACAATGATGCGTCCGCCACTTTCGAGGTAGTCTTCGCACTTAGCGGCGATTTCCTCGTAAAATGCCCACGCAAACAGGACAATATAGTCGGGCTTGTCGGCCTTGAGCGCCTGGTTGTTGCGGATTTCCAGATGTGAGCCAGGGGTGTACATACCCAATTTAGCTGGCGCGTCGTCAATCATAAAGTCCAAGTGCTTGTCGGTAATACCGCAGTATTGGATGATGGTATTGGCGCGGCCCGAGGCCCCATAGCCGGCGACAGTCCGGCCTTTTTTGCGTAATGATTCAAGCAGCGTCATCAGCTTTTGCTTCTTAGCGGCGACCCGCGAAGCGAATTCCTTGTACGTTTCCGGCTTGTCGTAGCCCAGGTCTTTCTCTTGCTGACGTAAGGCTTCAACACTGGGCGAAATATTCTTGGCGTAACGGCTGCCTTTTTTGGCGGCATAGAAACGGATGGAGCCGCCGTGGATGGAGATGGGCTTAATATCAAAGATCACCATGCCGTGACGGCTGAGGTGATTTTCCAGCGCCAGCAACGAGTAGTAATACGTATGCTCGTGATAAATAAAGTCGTATTGCAGGCCTTCGATTATCTTGCCCAGGTAGTGGACTTCGAATATAAACACGCCGTCGTCTTTTAGGGCTTCGCGCACGCCTTCGGTTGTGCCGTTGATGTCGGTAATGTGGGCAAACACGTTGTTGGCCATTACTAAGTCGGCTTTGCCGTACTTTTCGACAATCGCGTTGGCAGTCGGCACATTAAAGAAGTCATTGATAAGGGTGAGCTTGGGATCCTTGATAGTCTCGATGATGTTCTTGGCCGGGTCGACGCCAATTACCCTGCCGATGCCTTGGGCGGCAAGCGGTTCCAGCAAAACGCCGTCGTTGCTGCCGAATTCGATAACAGTGGCGTCCTGGGGGTTGGGCAAAAAGCGGCCGGTGACCTCTGAAGCGTAATCTGCAAAGTGGTCGCGCAGCGTTTTGATAGCTGAGGAGAAATAAAAATCGGTCGCAAACAGGACCTTCGGGTCTATATGATCGCGGACTTGGACGGCGTAACAGTCGTCACAAAAAACAATAACCAGCGGATATTTCTTTTCCGTGGCGAACGCTTCTTTTTTCAGAAAACCGCCTGCCAGGGCGACATCCCCGAAGTTGATAACCTCAGTTAGCTTGGCACTCCCACAAAACGCACAAGTAGCGGTTGGGGTCTTTTCTTTCTTGGTGCTGATATCCCTTGTCACAATGAATTTATTCTACAGGAGTCCTTACCGGTTTGTTAATAAAAGGGTGCGCCCATCCATATAAATAATCCTATTTCACAACATCCCGATCTGTTAGCAACCTATTGTACAGCGAGGTACCACACGGTACTATCCTGGCGTACGAACAACGGCTAACCGGGAGGAGTTACAATTTTGTCACCCACTACAAACCTTTAAATAACTGCTCCAGTCTAATATCTAAGGCTTGAGTAATTTTATATGGTGTCGGCGAATATTTGCCTCATCCTGACAGCGTAAAGTGACCATAGTAACCAACCACTGACATTTGTCATCAGTCATGTTATATTACTGACAGATGTAATCGCCTTGGTGCGGAAGGATACAGCAATAGATTACTAAGTAATACCGGCACAAAGTTTGCAGATATATCGCAATTCCCGAATACTAAATCTATACAACCACACTACAACCATCGGTGTCTACGACCCGGCCACAGCCACATTCTACGAGCGCAATAGCAATAGCGCGGGTCCTGCCGCCAATACTTTCCAGTATGGCAATGCTAACTGGGTTCCACTAGCCGGTGACTGGGATGGCAATAGCTACTGGGGCATCGGTGTCTACGATCCGACTTCCGCTATCTTCTATCTCCGCAACAGCAACACAACCGGCGGCGCAGACATAACCGTGCAGTACGGCAACATTGGCATGAAGCCGGTCGTGGGGGATTGGGACGCACATTAAGGCTGAAGATAGCAGGAATTACAAAATATCCATTCTTTCTCCTGTTTATTCGCGACATGTTGCTCGATTCCCTAATCCCGGCCGCCAGAGACGGTCTGGGCCGGGATCTACTTGTTGGGCTGCACGCCGTGCTTCCGCAGCAGCCGCTTCACACTGCTCAAGCTGATCTTGAATTGGTCGGCTACTTGCTTCTTGGTCGCACCCGCGTGGTAGGCGTCGAGCAGGGCATCCATCCCGGTAGTGCCCAGACGTGCGCTCGTGCTCCATGGCTGAGCCGACTGTGCCGGTGATGGAAGCGTCAGTTTTTCCTGGTCAGAGCCCGGTTCGGCCAACGCTCGGACGGTTAGACGAAGATCAAATAGGAGCTGTGGCGTGTTCGAGTAATGGACGATCAGGTCCACCAAGATTATCGTTAAATAACGGCTCCGCGCCCGTTATTTTGTTATCATGACTAAATCATGGCAAATCACCACATCATCTACACTCCTGGCCTTCACGACCAGTCATTTATCCAGCGTTTTGCAGTAAAACTTTTGCCAGCCTTTTGGAATCGGCGCGGCTTTTACGGCCATATCATAGCGCCGGGCTGGGAGACGGGGGATTTTGAGTCCAAACTCCGGTCGGTTATTACCAAAATTGACGAGCTGACCAACCAAGGCCATTTTGTCTCGCTAGTAGGGCAAAGCGCCGGTTCTAGCTTGGCGCTGAACGCTTTCGTGGCTCGTCGCGAGTTTGTTGCGGGTCTCGTTATCCTAACGGGCCGCTTACGCGAGGCCGGTGAGCCAAGTCTTGACTACGCGACTCGTCACAGCCCAGCCTTTGCTGAGTCGGTGCGACGAGCCGAAATCGCCCTCAACCGACTTCCGGCCGTAGACCGGCTCCGTATTATTACCATCCGACCATCAGTCGACAAAGTTGTGCCATCCTCAAGTGTTCCGATCAAAGGCGCTATAAATCTAAAAAGCCGCCTTCGCGGACACTCATTTGGTGGGGCCATGCTTGCAAGCTTCGCATCCGGCCAATGGCTCACATTTCTGAGTTCGATTAACAACGAACTCACCATGGCTGATCTCGTAATTGAAGCTATGCCGTTTTCGGACGAGATAATTGCATGGTCTCATGCTCATCCGGAGTTCAAAGAAGCCCTAAAAGTTACTAATCCTGACCGGTTCTATCCTCTAGGAATGATCACTACCACCCACACGAAGAACGTCCCCGATGACCTCGTAATCGGTTTTATCGCATATGACATGCAAACAGAGATATTCAAACAGGACTTCATCGTCGACATTGGCAATAAACATCGTGAGTTTGTACTTTATAGCAAGCACCCGGAAAAGAGGTACGGCAAGTACGTTCATCACATAAAAGACTTCTATGCAAGATATGGACAAAATGGAGATTATGCCAATACCCACCATATAGATCTTGATTATATTTTGGCGATGGGCAACGATGAGCTTTCTGAAAGAACTCAGAGAGCGGTGAAGACCTCGAAAGAGATTGTTGCTGCTGGCGGCAGACGAGAAGTGTCACAGCAAGAGCTACGAGGAACTTTGGCTAAGATCCGAACTGAAAAAGAGAAGTTCGCGTAGTTCGTAAATATCCTGATCCGAGTCCTCATTAAAAGTTATATTACCGTCCCGATGCTCCACCAGGAATGATTGACAGATAAGAAAACTGCAGACTCTGCGGTTTTCTTTGTTTTTAACGATTGTCGTATCTGTTGCATAGTTTGCCTCCTTTATGTCTCGCCAAGCGCAAACAGTATAAAGAGTGCTGACTTATGGTACTCTTTTGTCTGTGAGTATTCTCAAGTCTTTATTCGGTTTTTATGAAGCTACCGGCATTTCCGATGAGGCCGATTGTATAATGGGCCACTCTTTTGGAACCGACACTTCTGAGCAAAGCGTTAATCGTCAACTCGTAGATATTATGAAGCAATACGCAAATGGGAAGCCCATTATAGCTGACCGAATGCTAGTACAGGCCGACCCAGAGGGCGAAGAAGTGTATGCGCACATTATGGATGGCCAAATCACCAAAATGGACGGCCAGAGCGGAACCGGAAAAGCATTAGCTAATGCGAAGGCATATATGGACAAGAGCGGTCTCGCAAAACCGCTGATGGTCGGCCAAAAGTAT
>DASYJQ010000208.1:0-2952 GCA_035996265.1 Saccharimonadales bacterium (SeqCode) | reverse complement strand
ATGGTTTTCATCCAGCGAAGAAAATAAGTAACGGCGAAGAGCTCGGCCCAGTCTATTTCGGGTGTTTCCTCAAAACGCCATAACTTATTACCGCCGAATAAAAAACTCACCGTGACCGGCTGCCCGTCCTTGACGGCTGTGCGTATAGCATTTCTAGTAACCCTAACAGTCTCTTCGTCGGCGTGCACCTTACGGAATTTCTTGGACATTACTTTAGCGAAAATCGCGTCTTCAAGTGGCGTATCGCCGATGTCTTCAGCAGCAACAGGCTTCGCCAATGCTTCGAGTGTGGAAATGATATAGTCTTGTGCGGTCATAAATATTTGGAGATGCGAGGTAGACATGAACCTACTGTGGATAGCTTTTCACGGCTAACACCTATTCTCGGTCATCGCATCACTATAAAATATATCAGTTTTGACAGACTGGTTCAAAAGTCATATTTTTCCTGCATTATCACACTAACAGCTGCAGATCTCACCAAAAGAGAAACTTTTTTGTACGAAAAACTATATTTCAAGCTAGCAGGGTGGGCTATAATACACTCAGGGACAACGACATGACTGACAAAACCAAGCGCATCGAAGAAAAGTTCAACAAAGGATTCCGGCAAATCCCACAGGCGGAGCCAGGCACTGCTAAACGTACGAAATTCGATAGAGATCGATTCGTGAAAGCGGCGCAAGAACTACAGAAAGTCGTGAAAGCTAATGACGAACGAGACCCCTCTAAATCCTAATACTGTTCCTGACATTGAGGGCAAAACAATAATTCTCGACACCAATGCGCTCGTCGAGGGTTATTCACACCCTGACGAGTTTTCTTTGTTGCTACAGAAACTAATTGATCATGATTGTTCGCTCACTACGATTGAAGCAGTGCGCATCGAGTTCTTTAGTAAAAACAGAAATCGTGAAGAGCTTAAAAAGAAAAATGATTTTTATACCAGCGTACTAACATACCCGGAATTGCCCAACAGGACATTTGAACAAAACCTGAGAGAGCATTCTCTACTGTTTGCATTCGGGAAACAGGCACAAACCTTTAAGACAGTGGATTTTATGCTGGCAGCAGCAATGAAAAATATGCGATGAATGTTCTACTACTTACGAATGATCACCATGACTTTACAACTCAGCTCTTTGACCTACAAGAAGTCTTATCTCTATCGCCATCCACGGGGCCAATTGTACCGTTCGGTCTATATGAATTTTCCGAAGAAAAATACGCTGCACTATTGAGCTAGAGCGTCTTGCTAAATACAATACACCACCGTACGCACGGTGGTGTATTGCTTGAGTGCGACGGCCGACGTTGCCGGAGCGTTTGGCTTGTCTTCCATATTTGTAGCATCCATTTACTTGATAGATAACCCGCTCAATCGACCGTTTGTACCGATTGCTCTGTATTTGAATGCGAAACCACTTCATTCCGTGTCCTGGCAAAGAGCGTCGCGCAGGAGAAACTTGAGCAAGGTGGATTTATATCACCTCCTATATAGCATTTTTACAGATAGAAGTCGACTAATTGGCGTCGCGTCGGGCGAACAGCACCCAGGCTACAATCCAAAAAACAACGAGATAAAGCAGCGTAACAAGGGCGGAACGCCCATAACTCATAGCAAAAGTAACCGCACCCTTCACCGCTTGACCTGACGGTTCGCTCACCTGGTGCTGCAACACTTGCCCAAGGGCGCTAAACGGCAGGTATACTGCATTGTGTTTGAGCAACAGCCCAAGTAAAGGCTCAACGGTTGCTGGCGCCATAAACAAGGTAACGATAACGGCAATCTGATTACGCAACAACACCGCTAATGCCAGGCCGAGCATCGAAAAACCCCAGCCATAGAATACGACGCGCCATGCCAGGCTAAATACATCAAACTGTTGATGATCGAGGGTTAGGCCTTTAATGTGCAGCCCCAGGAGCGTCATGAGCGGTGACAATATCGCAAATACGAGGGCGAATAGTACCGCGAACGCGCTGACTGCCACAATCTTTGCAAACAGCGTTTTGGTGCGGCTGTTCGATGACGTGAGGGTGTACATGATCGTGTTGTAACGGTATTCGTGGGTCATAAGCAGTACGCCGGCCAATGCACCCAAAAGCGATACGCTCATAATGGCATTAGTGACTTCACTGGCCAACTTACCTGAATCATGCACGGATGCCGGTAGGGCTTTGATGCCTTCGGCGTAGAAGGCGAATATCATGACCAGCACAAAGGCCACGATGAACAGCACGTATGTTGAGCGGACGGTCCACAGTTTGCGGAATTCAGCTTTAATAGAAGCTAACATCATTTCTTGGCCTCCAGGTGAGTTTGGTATTCCTGGCTGTCTGCGGTCAATTCCAAAAAGGCTTCTTCCAGCGACGCGGCCTGTTTGCTGAGTTCGAGTATCGGGATGCCGGCGTGGAAGGCCAGCTCGCCGATTTCATCAGTTTTGACACCGGTAACCTTCAGGCCGCCATCGGCCGGCTTGAAGTCCCACGACTTTTCTTGTAACAGGTGTTCCAACTTGCGGAGGCCATCAGCGCGTACAAATACGCTGGAGTGTGCGCTGCCGGCGATTATTTTACTCATGGAGGTGTCGGCAATCATCTTGCCCTTGCCGATAACAATAATATTGTCGGCCATCTGCGACATTTCGCTGAGCAAATGCGACGATACAAACACCGCATTGCCGGCGTCAGCGTAGTCTTTGATGAACTGCCGCAACCAGGCGATGCCTTCCGGGTCGAGGCCGTTAGCCGGTTCATCCAGTAGCAAATATTTCGGCTTGCCGAGAATAGCCGCAGCAATGCCTAGGCGCTGGCTCATACCCAAACTGAACTTGCCAGGCTTTTTCTTGGCGACCTGTTTGAGGCCGACAATATCCAGCACTTCGTCAACGCGGGCGTCCGGTACGCTGCCGGCGGCGGCTAATATGCGCAAATGATTGCGGGCGCTAC
>DASYJQ010000207.1:0-5666 GCA_035996265.1 Saccharimonadales bacterium (SeqCode) | reverse complement strand
AATCGAGTGGGTGATGTTATATCATATGCGGCAAGTTTAGTTCATAATTGTTCGTTTATTTTGTCCACAGGTAACGTAGCTATGCTGACAACAATTTAGTACTAGCCGTATGATACTAACATTGTTATAGTTGTATGTGAGAGACAACGAGATGAGGTTTTGCAGAAGTGTTGTGATACAATACATTCGAGCAGTGAAGCGGAATTCACCAACCGCCGAGCTCCGTGGGCAATTAGAACGTGCGATAAACGTGCTATAACAAGAGCCTTTCCTGGGTACAGGAAAAGGAAGTCCGGTGGAACCACCCCGCAAGGGGTCCGAGACGCTAACCAATTGATTAAATATATTTGCGAGATTATTTAATCGAACGGGAAGCGTCTTTTTCTATATAAACGAAAGGAGTCAGTCATGGCCGAAAATCAACAACCAGCCCTGCAACCAATGCGCCACAGCATGGCACATATTTTTGCAGCCGCCGTCACCCGCATGTGGCCGGAGGTAAAACTAGGGGTTGGGCCGGCAACTGACACCGGTTTTCATTATGATCTCGATTTAGGTGATTATAAGTTGTCTAATGACGACTTTAAGAAGATTGAAGCCGAAATGCGTAAGATCGTAGCCCAAGACCAGCCCTTTGAACAGTTTACTAAACCTATTGATGAAGCTATCCAGTGGGCGAACGATGCCAAGCAAACCTATAAGTTGGAACTGCTAAACGACCTGAAGCGCGCCGGCACTACGGTGTTAAAAGATCTTGATACTGTCGAACTGGGCTTGGAAGCCAACGGCGAAAGTAAAGTCGAGGAAGTGTCATTCTATAAGAACGGCGAATTTACCGACTTATGCCGCGGCCCACACGTAGAATCGACGGGCAAGGTTGGGGCATTCAAACTTATGAGTGTTTCCGGCATTTATTGGCGCGGTAAGGAGAGCAACCCCCAGATACAGCGCGTCCACGGTATAGGTTTTGCGACGTTGGAAGATCTCAAGCAACACCTAACCATGGTCGAAGAAGCCAAGAAGCGCGATCACCGCAAATTGGGTCAGGAACTCGATTTATTTGTATTTTCCGATCTGATCGGTGCTGGTTTACCGCTGTTTACTCCGCGCGGAACTATTTTGCGCCGCAAGCTAGACGACTTCGTGCAGGAAATGCGTGATGAGTACGGCTACCAAGAAGTAACCGTCCCGCATATTACTAAAAAAGATGCCTATATTGCTAGCGGTCACTGGCAGAAGTTTGCCGATGAGCTATTTCACATTACGACGCGCGAAGGGCACGAGTTTGCTATGAAGCCGATGAACTGCCCGCACCACACCCAGATTTATGCCGCAAAATCACGCTCATACAAGGAGTTACCGGTTCGTTACCGCGAAACTACTACTTGTTACCGCGATGAGCAGAGTGGCGAATTGTCGGGATTAAGCCGTTTACGCGCCTTCAGTCAGGATGATGCCCACGTTTTCTGCCGTACCGAGCACATAGAAGAAGAAGCGCTTAAGATCTGGGATATTATTGACCGTTTCTACGGCGCCTTCGGTTTCGAACTAAAAGTCCGTTTTTCGACGCATGACCCTGCCAATATGGATAGCTACTCAGGCGCTCCTGAGAAATGGGAAAGCACTGAGCAGCAATTGCTCGGCATCATTAAGCAAAAAGTCGGCGACAATTACATTGATGGCGTGGGCGAAGCCGCGTTCTATGGCCCGAAGATAGATTTTATGGCTAAGGACGCCATCGGCCGTGAGCATCAGGTTGCTACGATTCAGCTCGACTTTAATCAGCCCGAGGGTTTTGACCTTACCTGTGTCAACGAGGCAGGCGAGCGCGAGAGGATTATCATGGTTCATGCTGCGATCATGGGCTCTATCGATCGCTTCCTGTCGGTCTATATTGAGCACGTAGCCGGCAAATTTCCGGTTTGGCTGAGTCCAGAACAGGTGCGAATTACAACGGTTAATCAAGAAGAGTCTGTTGTTAAATTTGCAGAGGATATGGTTATCCGCGCCAAGGAACTAGGGTTACGTGTTTATTTCGACAACGATAACGAGTCGGTCGGCAAGAAAATCCGCAGCTCAGAACTTATGAAAGTTCCGTACACTGTCGTTATTGGCCAGAATGAAATTGAGAGTGGCGAACTGACTCCGCGCATCCGTAAGGATATGGAAGTTAGCGAGCAACATGAGGCCCGGACCGTCGACGAGTTCCTAAAGACTGTCGCAAACGAAGCCAAGTCCCGCGTTAATAAAACTTCCTTATAGTACAGGAGTATTCCAATGCCAAGAGTTGATGCTGCATTTAAAGAGCGGGTCTACGAACTCGTAGCCCAGATCCCTAAAGGGCGGGTAATGACCTATGGGCAGGTAGCTGCCCTATGTGGCGCCGCCTGGGCGGCCTGGGAAGTCGGGCAAATCGCTCATACCGGCCCGGAAGGTCTACCTTGGCAACGAGTAGTCAATAAGCAGGGTGGCTTGGCCGCCGGTTGGCCGGGAGGCGGCCGTGTTGCACACGCTGCACGTCTCCGTGCTGACGGCGTAGAAGTGTCGGATGAATACGTCGTTGATGTAGGAACATTGTTATGGAATCCCAACCAAGCGACCCTCCTTTAATCGTTATCGTCGGCCAAACGGCTTCGGGCAAGTCGGCGCTGGCACTCGACCTCGCAGGGCGCTGGAACGGCGAGGTTATTGCCGCCGACTCCCGGACTATATATAAGGGTATGGATATCGGCACAGCCAAACCTTCTTTAGCTCAACGAAAACGAGTTCGTCACCACTTGTTAAACGTTACTACTCCCGACAAATTATTTACCGCTAGCGATTTTAAACATGCGGCCGACAAGGCAATCGCCGATATTGCCAGCCGCGGTAAGTTGCCGTTCCTTGTTGGTGGCACAGGCTTGTATATAGACTCCGTTCTCTTTGACTTCAGTTTTCGGGGTGTATTCGATGCTGTTCGCCGCAAAGAGCTGGAGCGGCTGCCAGTATCTGCGCTACAGGCTATTCTTACAGAAAGGGGCATAGCTCTGCCGGCTAATGAACAAAATCCCCGGCATTTGATTAGGGCCGTAGAGACCGAAGGGCAGGTAGGGGTCCGGCATACATTACGGCCGAACACGCTGATTATGGGGTTGGCCATTGGCCGCGAAGAACTTCGGGAACGGGTGACTGCCCGGATGGACGCCATGCTGGCGGCCGGTTTGGAGCATGAGGTATTGGGGTTAGCCCAGAAGTACGGATGGGATATCGGCCCGATGCAGACTATCGGTTATCAGGAATTTGAGCCATATATCGCAGGTAACATGACTATAGGAGTAGTTCGCGACGCGATTATTACGCACACGATGCAGTACTCAAAGCGCCAGAAGACGTGGTTCAGTCGTAATAAAGGTATTCACTGGATCAGTAAAACGGAAGAAGCTGTAGAATTGCTTACAACGTTCCTGAACAAATGAACTATATCTATAGCATCAAGTTTGTTACTATATGAACATGATTGAGCAATTGTTCGGATCCAAGACGAGGGTTAAACTGTTACAGCTATTTTATAGCAACCCAAACCGCTCCTTTTACGTACGGGAAATTACCCGTAAAATTGATGAACAGATAAATTCGGTACGCCGGGAACTAGCTAACTTACTGAGTATTGGTATTATTTCTTCTGATGAGACCGGCCATCGGTTGTACTACGAAGTAAACCAAACGTATGAGTACTACGCGCCGCTTAAACTGATCTTCGGTGGTGCTGCCAGCGAAGACGGCACTGAGGTTGCGGTCGCCACCAAGAAGAATACTGAGCAGGCTGCGCCAAATGTTGAGCGCGACAGAATCAAGTTGCTCGGGAACGTTGAGGTTGCGCTGTATACTGGCCAATTTACCCGCGATGAATCAGCAGGCATAGACGTCCTCATCGTCGGTGACATCAATCAGCACGCACTCCAGAAGTTTATGACTGAGTTGGAAGCCAAGGAGGGTAAAGACATTCGCTATACTGTAATGCCCGCCCAGGAGTTTGGCTACCGGCGCCAAATCAAAGATCGTTTTATCAGTACAGTACTAGGGGCCAAAAAACAGGTGCTCATAGATAAAAACGGCATTCTGTAAGCCACGTTAGGTAAAGAGGAGATATATGGATATACAATTTTATGGCGCAAACTGCATTACGCTAAGCAATAAACAAGCTCGGGTTGTGATAGACGACAACCTCGCCTCATTTGGCGGCAAATCGGTTGCCAAGGAAGGTGATGTCGCGCTGTTTACCGCCAAGCACACTGCACCGGCAGCTTCAGCCAAGATAGTTATTGATAAGCCCGGTGAGTACGAAGTGTCAGGCGTCTCTGTTTACGGCATTCCGGCGCGTGCCCACATGGACGAAGATAAATCTAAAACGGCTACTATGTATAAGCTCGTTTTTGACGATATTAGCGTGCTCATTACTGGCCACGTCTACCCTGAGCTTAGTGACGCGCAGCTGGAGGCTATCGGCATGATAGACGTGCTGTTTGTGCCCATTGGTGGCAACGGATACACCCTCGACGGCATCGGCGCCCTCAAGCTGATTAAAAAGATTGACCCAAAATTGATTATTCCGACGCACTACGACGACCCTAAACTGAATTTTGAGGTTCCTCAGCAAACACTAGAGCAAGGCTTAAAGGCCATGGCCATGGAACCTAAAGAAACAGTGGGCAAGTTAAAACTTAAGTCAGCCGATTTGGCCGAGGCTAAGGGCCTAATCGTACTGGAAAGCTCCTAATATACTACGAAGACTGGCGCGTATAAAAATAACCCCTCAGTTGAGGGGTTATTTGTTTTGTCGGTAAATAATCTATGCAGCTACAACGGCAGAGTGAGGGGTCAATAGACCCTTCTTCTTGAGAGTGCGAAGGGCTTGGGTGCTTACTTTCAGCTTGATTTTCTTGCCGTCAATAATAAGCGTCTTCTTCTGCAGGTTGGGTGCCCACACTTTTTTAGTGTGGCGCTGCGAGAAACTCACGTTGCTGCCGTATTGGCTGCCTTTACCAGTAATGTCACACTTACGCATGGCTCTTAAATTCCTTCCAGTTCAAGGTGATATTTTAGCGGTTTTTACTTCTTAAGTCAACTATCGGCCTAGTCTTGCTATACTGTTAGAGATGTTTGACGTCTTACCCTTCAACCACTATGTGAATATTGCGGTTATAATAGCCATACTTGCTCTATCCGTTGCGGCTCACGAAGCCATGCATGGGCTTGTAGCCCATAAGCTCGGCGATGACACCGCAGCGCTTGAGGGCAGGTTAACGATTAACCCATTAAAGCACATTGACCCGCTGATGACGATCGTGTTGCCGGCAGTACTTCTTTTAATAGGATCTAGTCCGATATTTGTAGCTAAGCCGGTCCCAATTGATACCCGCAGGTTGAAGTATAATGAGTTTGGCATGGCCCTTGTGGGCCTCGCAGGACCGGCAACTAATCTTATATTAGCGATAGTGGCGGCGCTCCTGGCTAAACTAACCGGTGTCGCACTGATTGTTATAGGAGGGGGCATTCAAGCTTCCACCGTTGGCCTGTTGTTCTTCACCTTCATCTCCATTAACGTAGCGCTATTTGTCTTTAACATGATCCCATTTCCGCCTCTGGACGGCTCCAGACTGCTGTACGCCTTTGCGCCTGACTCGATC